>PBEE01000016.1:0-31908 GCA_002717605.1 Crocinitomicaceae bacterium
CAAAGCTTCCAGCACATCCAACCCAAAACAGAACATCAGGATTATGTCCAGAAGCTAACATTTCTGCCATTGTTGGTACTTTAAATTCTGCCATCTTATGATTCTTGTATCCAATCACCTCTACTAGCTGCAGGGAAGGCCCAAGGTGCACCGTTGTTTTCTATATTGTTGAACATAGAGGTAATAGATTCAGGCGACTTACTCTCCTCCATGATTAAAGATCTTCTCATATCTAATATGATTCCCATAGGGTTAATGTTGATAGGACATGCTTGAACACATGCTTGGCATGATGTACAAGCCCAAAGTTCCTCTTCAGTAATATAGCTTCCTACTAGATATTTTCCATCCTGTCTAAACTCTCCTCCATTTGCATCTATGTTATGACCAATTTCATCTATTCTATCACGAGAATCCATCATAATCTTTCTTGGTGAAAGTAACTTCCCAGTAATATTAGCTGGACACTCAGATGTACATCTTCCACATTCAGTACAAGAATATGCTTCCATTAACTGCTTCCAACTCAAATCTGTAGCATCCTTTACCCCAAACCTAGAAGGCTCTATATTTACCTCTGCCGCTGGCGCTGCATATGGATCAGCATTTGGATCCATTATTAAATCAACTTCCTTCTTAACTGAAGCCATGTTGTTGAGCTGAGCCTTTTCGTCAAGATTAGAATAGTATGTGTTTGGAAATGCAAGGAAAATGTGAAAGTGCTTCGAATACGGTACGTAAACCAAAAAACTGAGGACTCCCACTATGTGAAACCACCAACATCCTCTTTCGACCATCACAATTCCTGTGTCGCTCATGCCATTTAAACTTCCGACTAAGTATTGGCTTATCGGAAATGCTGAACCATCTACAACTGCTCCAGTGTAGTGATGTAACTCACGACCCATTGCAATTGAATCTGCTGCATTCATGCCTAAGAAAGCTCCCATGAGTAAGATCTCTGCAATCAAGATTATGGTTGCATCTAAAGATGGCCAACCTTTCATTTCAGAAGACTTAAAACGAGCAATTGCAATTACATGCCTTCGCAATAGGAAAATAACGCAGGAAAGTAGTACTCCTATAGCGAGGAATTCGAAAGAAGCAATAAGAACGCTGTAAATAGGTCCAATGCTTGAAAAAATTCTATGAGTGCCAAACAATCCATCGATAATGATTTCAAGCATCTCAATATTGATAATTACAAAACCCAAATAAACAACAATGTGTAGTACACCAGCTATTGGTCTAGCTATCATTTTTCCTTGACCTATAGCAATCATAGCCATGGTTTTCAATCTTTGGACCTTTCTGTCGCTGAAATCTATATCAGTGCCAAGAAAAATATTTCTTCGAATAAACAGAATTTTCTTTGTGAATAAAAACCCAGCTGATGCTAATAATAATGCGAATATGATTTTTGATACCATACTACTTTGCTTTGTTTTCTTCTATCTCTATTTCTTCGCGAATCATTTTTCTCATTCGCTTTAGATCTCCTTTTGACATTTTTGCCTGTTGCTTTCTTCCGAAAAGACTTACACGAACATACTTCCATGGATTTAATTGAAGATCGTCAAGTAGTTCTTGTAGTTCAACACTTGATGTAACTAAACCGTTGTATAGAGAATCATTTACAATAATTTTCCCAAGAGTACCCTTGCCGTTTTTTGCCTTATCAGTAATGTAAGTTATGTTTTCAAGAGCAGTGTCAGCTTTTTTCAATGTTTCTGCAATGTCTGCAACCACAAGAGAATCGCTAATGAGTGAGAAGTTTTTAATTATATTAGAAATCGCATCGTTATTATCATTGAGATTTTCTGCAAGACCATCTAAGTTGGTCATAACGCTATTCAAAACAGTTCTATTCTCTATGATCAATGAATCTAATTGGATCGCAGTATTTTCAAGAGTATTAAATGTTCTATTAATACTTTCAAAGGTCGAAGGAAGACCTAATGTCGCATCATCCTTAAAGACCTTGTTCATGTTTGTTATAATCTCATCAACACCTGCAATAAGTTGATCTGTTTTTGCCCTAAGTGGTGCTAATTCCTTTCTCACTGCCTCTGTAATATCTTCTTGATTGCTTGCTATTAGAGTGTCTCCATTTAAAGCAAATACTGTTGAATCTCCTTTGAGTAATTCTATTGCTTTAGAGCCAAAAAGGTCTGATGAAAAAATTTGTGCAACAGAATTAATTGGTATATCTAGTTCGCTTTGTTCTACGGTAAACTCAACCAAAAGTTTTCCATCACCTGAGTTGTGAAACTCGATACTTGTTACTTGCCCAACTTTAAATCCATTTACTAGTACGGGGTTTGACACTGCCAATCCTTCAATTTTATCATAAACGGCATACAAGTGATCCTGTTTAGCAAGAGGGTTAAAACCTTTGAGATAATTAACCCCAAAGAATAGCATCACTGCACCTACGATCATGAGGGTGCCTATTTTGAATTCTTGTGAGACTTTATTCACTAGGTTAATTATTTTGGAACTTCAGACATTGGAATTCTTTCTCCTTTTTTGAATGCTGCAACAAACGCTCCTTTGAATCCCTTGGTTCTTAATGAACGCTTTTTTTTGTGTGCTTCATCAATAGTCTTGAAGTTACCTATTGTGTATTTGTATTGTCTATTGCTAATATACATGTCTACTTCCTGATGATCCCGAAAAATAGGGTCTGTTTTTTTAAGTTTAACGGGTGAAGATGCTATTTGTACTTTAAATGTTATTTGATCATTCTCAGTTTCAACACTTTCTGGCTCAGTAGTAAGGTCTAGTCCCTCTTGTTCTTCGATTTGAATAGGTGCTTGCTTATGTCGGTAATCTCTAATAGCTCTATAAATTGCGGAGGCCATATAACTTTGTCCATCATCACTAATCAGGAAATCTTCTTCTTCATTATTTGTTAAGAATCCTAATTCCACCAAGACACTTGGCATAGAGGTGTAAGAGATTACATAATAACCAGCCTGTTTGACACCTCTGTCTCTTCTTCCAACTCTGTCCCTAAATTGACTCTGTATTATAGATCCCAATTCTAGACTTTTGTCTAAGTATATATTTTGCCTTAAGGCTAAAGCGATATAGGTGTCAGGATCACTTGGGTCAAATCCTTTATATGTTTCAGTATAATTATCTTCTTTGTAAATACTTGCATTTTCTTGCATTGCAACCCTCAAACTCTCCTGAGTTTTATGCATTCCCATCACATATGTTCCACATCCCCAAGCGTTTTTAGAGCTGAATGCATCACAATGAATTGAAATAAATAAATCTGCAGATGCTTCATTGGCAATTTTTACTCGGGTATCGAGTTTAGGAAATGAATCATCATCTCTAGTAAGTATGACTTTTACATCTGTCATGTTTTTTTTTATATAACCAGCTAGTTTCTTCGTAACGTCAAGAGTAATGTCCTTTTCGCTAACCTTGTATCTTCCAGTACCTAAATTGCCAGGATCTTTTCCGCCATGGCCAGCATCAATTACTATGATCATTGCAGGTTCAAGTGGTGTAAACGCTGCAGTTGCGAAAACCACGACCATTGCTAGTGCTAGCACTCCATGTTTTGCTAGCTTTGGACGTTGTAGAAAAGACTTCATGTTATCTTTCAAAAATAATTCTGCTCACAATACGCTTAGGAAGCTTCCATACTTCCTTTTCCTACTTCTTCTGTTGAAAAGCAGTTCTACAAAAGCTCAAACCCAAGAAGGAGAGTATGACGGGGTAAATTACTCTGCAAGGGATAGTATGATAATAAATCTTTCCGATAAAATTGTAACTTTTTACGGTGACGTAGATTTAATATCAGATGATATACGGCTAACAGCTAATAAGGTGATTTACAACACCAAGAAGCGTGAACTATGTGCATATGGTACGAAGGATAGTCTAGAAAATTGGATAGGACGCCCAGTTTTTACTCAAGCTGGCTCGAGTTTTACTCAAGATGAGGTTTGTTACAATCTAAGAACCCAAAAAGGATTTAGTAAACAAGCTTTAACTCAAGAGGGAGAGCTTGTTTTTCACGCGGGCCAAAGCAAACGCCACCCTTCCGATGAAATACATATTAGTAATGGTAAGTTTACTACTTGCGATGCAGAAAACCCCCACTACCATTTTCATTTGCGTAAGGCCGTTTTGATTCCAAATGATAAAGTAGTTAGCGGGCCTCTTTATATGAAATTCAGAAAGATTCCAACGCCCCTAGCTTTACCTTTTGCATGGTTCCCAATTAAGAGAGACGAGAGATCTCATGGAATCTTATTGCCGAGCTATGGAGATGCAGGACAATTGGGATTTTTCTTAATGGATTTGGGCTATTATATTCCAATAGGTCAGCATTGGGATACTAGATTAATGGCTGATATATACTCCGGTGGCAGTTGGGCAATTAGAAATGTTAGCCAGTACAATTACAGATATAAATCGTCTGGCAATTTTGAGCTCAGCTACAATAGACAAGTTGCAGGATTAAAAAATTTGCCAGGGTATAGCGTCATAAATAACTTTTTCGTTAGATGGGATCATACTAAGGATTCAAAGTCAAAGCCAAACCAACGTTTTAATGCTAGTATTAATTTTGGATCTACCGGAAATTTTCAGCAAAATCTAAACTCTTCACTAGAAGAGTATTTAACAAACACATTCCAATCAAGTATTCAATGGAGTTATAACAGTCCTCGTTCACCATTTTCTTTAACATCCTCAGCACGTCATTCACAAAACTCACTTACAGGTCTGGTAACTTTGACGCTTCCTTCTGTTACACTAAATATGAATAGAAGAACAATCAGTGATCTTTTAGGTATGGACAAGGGAAGGTTTAAGCTATTGGATGATATAAATATTAGCTATAATACAAGGTTTGAAAACTTGTGTGAGATTAGTGATACGGCAATATCTTCCATGGATTTTGAAGAATTAAATCTTGAGAATGGATTCAAGCACAATGTGACTGTTACATCTAGTAAAAACTTTGGGTTTTTAACTTTATCTCCAACATTGAAATACGATGAGTTTACAGGGTTTAATCAAAAAGATATCTTCTACAATGCTTTAACGGATACTCTTCAAGAAAGAACTAATTCAGGATTNTTTGGTGCGCGAAATTTTAGTACATCACTTAGTGCTAATACTCGTATTTATGGGATGTTTACTTTTAAAGAAAAAAGAATTAATGCGATTNGGCATGTAATTACTCCAACAATTTCTGCAAGTTATACGCCCGCAAGAACAAGAGAGACTTCAATTATTTTCAATGAACAGGTATACGAGTGGAACCCATGGGTGGAAAGTAGATTTACTCCTGTTGATGTTAGAGAGTCGGGGTCTATGAATTTCTCCTTAAATCATAACATAGAAGCAAAGGTTAAAGACAATCAAACAGGTGATATTAAAAAGATTAAGATTCTTGAAAGTTTAACCACGTCAACCGGATATAATTTTTTGGCTGATGAGTTTCAATTAGCCAACATCTCTACATCAGGTTTTACAAGTCTGTTCAACAAAATAAACTTAAATTTTAATGCTACACAATCAGCATATGGAAGGAATACATCTGGTGTAGTGATTAATGAATATCTTGTCCAACAAGGAAACGGTTTGTTAAGATTGGTTAGAGCAAATGGAGCAGTTGGAACAAGATTTAATGGTGGCAAGGACAAAAAGGTTTCATGGAATGGAAAAATTGATTACACCATGAACATTGGCAGAAACTGGAATTCAGATATACAGGCTGATACAACTGCCATCACGCATGGTGTTGCATTCAATGGTGATATTCATCTATTTTCGAAATTAAAGATAGATTTACAAACTGGTTACGATTTAGTCTTGAAGGAATTCACTCCAACTCAAATCAATTTGAATTTGGATCTACATTGCTGGGAGTTCTCATTTAACTGGATTCCTAATGGTTATAGAAAGAGCTTTGCATTAAAGATTAATATTAAGGCACCGTTGCTTAAGGATATCAAGTTAGAAGCTCGTGGTTCTAATGGACAATTACTATTTTAATATTAAAAAGTTTTTTTAAGATATTGTGCAATCACACTAATTTCCACTCTTGCGCCCTTTGGTAAACCTTTGATAAATATTGCTTCTCTAGCAGGATAAGGTTGAGGCATTATTTCTGCATATTTATTATTCATTCCATAGTAATCATCAGAATCAATCATAAAAACTGAAGCTTTAACTATGTTTTTTAGGTCAAGACCTGCACCTACTAAAATATTTTTAACATTAGCTAGGCTTTGCGCCGTTGCTGCTTCAATTGTATCAGAAACCAAATCACCAGTTATTGGATTAATAGGTATACAACCACTTACGAAAAGTAAATCTCCAGCTCTTACTGCTTGTGAATATGCTGCAACTGGTTTTGCTGCGTCGTTTGAATGAATGTGATTAGACATTGAATTTGAATTAGAGTAAATACCTTTGACATTCCAAAAATAAATATCAGTGCGTATTCTTTTATTTGACAATCACGATTCCTTTACTTGGAACCTGGCTCACGAAATTGAGAGGGTAGACAAAAGCGTTGTGGTTGAGGTAAAAACAGCTAAACAGTTACCATTATTTAATGAGATTCCCAAACTTGTAAAGGGGTACGATGCGGTTGTTTTGTCGCCAGGACCGGGAAAACCAGAAAAAGCTGAGATGCTAATGGAAATATTAGACATCAGTGTTAAAGAGGGGAAGCCAATATTAGGAATTTGCCTTGGACTGCAAGCTATTGTAGTGTATTTTGGTGGTGAGCTAGACAACTTAGAAGAAGTCTTGCACGGTCGTGTGACTCAAATGGTTTGGATTGGAGAAAGAGATGCTCAAGGAGTGTTCTCGAACATTGAGTTTCCGTGTGCTGTTGGGCATTATCACAGTTGGGTTGCAAATGATAAGACCTTACCAGATGTGTTGAAAATTGAAACCTCTAACGAGGAGGGTATGATAATGGCTATTAGCCACCGAACCCTACCCATTAGAGGTTTTCAATTCCATCCAGAATCTATTTTGACTCCTGATGGCCGTGCTATGTTACTTGCATGGCTTCAAGAAATAAAAGCTTAACGTTGCTTGCTCATTTCTTCTTCAAACGTCTTTTTGAAGTTTTCGTAGTTGAACTCAGCCATGATCCTTTCATCATTTGACAATCTCTCATTATAAGCTTGAGCAATTTGATCTCCACTAAGTTCAATAGCAATATAGCTCACGAATGATCCATCTGGCTTTTGAGTTAGCTTTTCACAAATAATTATTGCACCTCTAAGTTCTTGATCTACAATTGTTCTAGCTAAGTTGTTGAAGGTCTCTGTCACCTCTTCCTTATTGTTAAATTTAGTACTATTTACGTAGTTGTCTGTTACTACTTCTATAGTAGCTTCTACTGATCTAGCAAGTTTGTCCTCAGCATTTGAACGAGACATCTTCTTAGCTGTTTCTCTGCTTAGAGACGTTCCTGTTGCTGTTGATCTAAAGTGATTCTTATCTGTGTTGAATTCGGTGCCTGTACAATGTTCTATAATTTCCACTTCACCTTGTTGTGATGGAGTTAGAGATTCAGATCCTTTACATCCAACTAATAATAGTCCCATTGTTACAACTGCAAGTGCTAGGGTATTAAAATTTTTCATGAGATTTAATTTTAGAATGCTCAATCTACGATAATCGAAGACTTTGCCAAAATTATTTATATATCGATTCCATAAATTCATTTATGAAATCATCTAGAATGTCATTCTTTGCTTTTCTGTATGATTCGTTTGCAGCTAGGCGCTCTGTTTTTTGGACTCCCTTAACATTGTCTAAAGTCATGTGGTTTATAATGTCACCATTTTCATCCTTCAGAGAAATTGTAGCGTTTAAGAAAGATGTAAAAAATCCCCAAATATCACCAGTGATATTTGTGTCTGAATCAACATAAAGTGTAATTACTCCCTTTCCAGCTGTCTCTACAACCTCAACTCCATTTTCCACAAGTTCAGATTTAATAGTTGGAACAAGAACTTCAGTATCCATCTTATCACCAAAAATCTTCTCGTTACCAATTACTCTAATCTTTGGAGGGACTAAATCAATGGGGACCATTAATGGTGTAGCTTTAAGATTTTCAACTAACGATTTAAGAGGGCTAAATGTCTGAAGATTTGAGGTCAATTCACCAATATCTAGGTCTACTCTTAGCTCTGAATGAATTAAACCTGGGTCAAATTCATTTACTACAATGTTAGCCAAACCGTCTCCAGATGTGCTTGTTTTACCACTAATTGGCACGCGTCCTCTTGAATATTTATAAGTTAAAGGAACGCCAGAAACTTTAGCTCCTTCGAATTTCACCCCAACTTTAACTGATTTAGTGAATTTGTCATCTAGAGTTACCTCGATTTGGGATATATCACAAAAGATGTCGATGTTTGAAATAACTCCAGTCAATCTATTTAAAAGAGCTCTATCAACTTTTAATTCGACACCATCTTCTCCAACATAAGGGTTCTCCTCAGCCAAATACTTACTCATTGCATCGAGTCCCATGAGATATCTCTCAAAAGCAGTTATTATTTTCCCCTCTGACTTCAATTTTTCTGCATCTAAATAGTAGGTGTAGGCTCTTCCTAGTGCAACTCTTTTTCGCTCAGCTAAAATCCTAGCGTATTCTGATTTTGATAATCTGTAATAAGCCCAAACCTCCTCTTCAGTCTCATACGTCCCCATCAAAGTATAACCCTCCAAATCTTCAGCAACTGTCGATGTAATTTCAGATGCGAAATTCTCCTCAACCCAATTATTTACTTGCATGGTTGATAACACAGAGGAAGAGCTTACCTGTACTCTTATCTCCCTAGCGAGAGAGTTAAGGGCATTTTCTCTTGCAATATCTATGGCGTTATAAGGGTATTCGTATTTTGAAACAGTAGCAATACCTACATAGTAAGAAGGATTTATGGGGCGGTCAGTAACCCAAGATGGAGTTTGGACTGTGTTTTTAGATCCAGAACAAGCACCCAATAAAATTGAGCAAGTGATAAATGCTAAAGGGTTAAGATTAAATAATTTGAGCATATTATTTCACTTGTTGCAAAAGAATTCCTTCAACTTCAGCTTTCACCTTAGCCGCTAGATTTTTAGTTGCNTCTTCTATCATANTGTCAGCGTTCTTGACATCTNTTCTAGAGTTTAACATCTGTTTTAGGTTGTTTTTAGAAGTTNACGAGATGTCTCTCATNCCANCNGAATTTGCAGGAAATATGTTGTTCTTATTTCCTNCATAATTAGCATANCTAATGTTGTCAGTTACTGTTGCTGTAANAGTNTTTGAGCTGATTACACTGCCNGTTTCCATAGAAATCATCTTNAGNTTAAANGAAACTTTGGCATCAGAGTTTTGGCTNTATACCATGTANGTAATNGGTCTGTATTTGGTNTCANAGTATTTCTTNCCCTTATCGTTCACCTTCTCNACTNTNTAAGATTCAAACCCNTTTTTACTCTGCTTATTCAATGTACCTCTATTATAAGTACACTCCATAACAGTGCCTTTGAGGATTGCTTTAGCACCAAGGATAGAACCTACTTCAAGCTCTGCTCCTGATGTTAATCCACTCAAGTCCAAATGTTGTTCTTGTAATATGAGATTCAGACTTTCTCTATCCACCACAGTTAGAAAAGGATCTGTTGATGCTAGTAGATTTTGCTCAATATAGGCGCTGAGTTTTGTGTCGATGTTTACTCGAGTTGACCCATTGTTGAACTTCATTAACGCAATAGTGAACTTACCCTTTTCAAGAACTTCTTCATTCAAGTCAGAAGCGTTTTCATAGTCTGCATCTCTGTCTAAAATTTCATTGTATAGTTTTAGAGCTGACCTCAACATGTCGGCGCTCATAAAGTCAGATGCACTTTCGTAACGCGGCGTGCAATAGCTGTAATCACCTAGTTGTTTTGCGTCTTTAAAACCAGGGAGTAGTTCTTCAATGCGCTCAAAAATTTCAAGCGCTTCATCGTATCTAAGGTTTTCAAGATGGTTAGAACCCTCAACATATATTTCTTCTACGTGAGCGTTTTTTACTGTTAGGTACTGATTGCGCTTTTCTTGAGGAAAAACTAAAGTCACTCCTAGTCCAGTAACTTCTTCGTTGTATTCTTCTGCCTTGTGAAATGAATTAATTGCAGATTCTCTATCGCCTAAAACTACTGCTGCGTCAAAATCTGCGAGATACCTTGAAAGTGTGATTTGGCCTGTGCGCTTAAGCCCTACTAAAGCATCTAAGTTTTCTGGCTTTTTACGCAGTGCAGTCATGTAATGGCTAGCAGCTTCTTCCATCATGCTAGCTTCCTCGAGCTTAATTGCTTTTTTCACATATGCCTTAGCCCCATTGCAACTTGAAATACTTATACTCAAGCCCAAACCCAGTAAAACACACGTGCAAATTCTTAGAATAATTTTCTTCATTTTAAAATCAATATTTGGCAATTTAATCAACCTTAAGTGTTAGTGGATAAAAAACCTCTCTAATGTACCTTGCGACTATGAATTCGATACTAGTATTAGGAGCGGGGAGATCGAGTAGTTCGCTCATAAGAAGATTACTCAAAAGGGCAGGGGAATGTGGGTGGAAAGTTGTCGTAGGAGATATCGATTTGGCCACAGCAGAGAGCAAGGTTGGTGGCCATGAAAGTGGAGAAGCCTTCCAATTGTCTGCTGAAAACAATGATGAAAGGGATAAAAGAATTGCAGAAAGCGATTTAGTGTTATCCATGTTGCCGGCATTTTTACATCCAAGCGTTGCTCGGGTTGCAATTGAAAACCGTGTGCCAGTCATAACGCCTAGCTATGTTAGCGACGAGATGAAATCACTCGACTCTGAGGCAAAAGTGGCAGGGGTTTTAGTACTTAATGAAATAGGCCTTGATCCAGGGATTGATCACATGAGCGCAATGAAGGTCATAGACCAAATCAAAGCTGAAGGAGGTAACCTCATAGGTTTTGAATCCTACTGCGGTGGACTTGTTGCTCCAGATTCTGACGATAATCCCTGGCATTATAAGATTAGCTGGAACCCCAGAAACGTAGTTCTTGCAGGNCAAGGTGGCTCAGCAACGTTTAAGGAAAACGGGTCTGTAAAGCTCGAACCTCCATATAGAGTTTTCAGAAAATTAAGACCAGTTGAAGTTGATGGAAGGATGTACATGGGGTATCCAAACAGAGATTCTCTTTCTTATATAGATACATATGGACTAGATGGGGTTGATACGCTTATCAGGGGTACTCTAAGAGGAGAGGGGTATTGCGAGTCTTGGAATTTGCTTGTGAGATTGGGGTTGGTCAGTGATGACGTTGAGCTGAGTTGGCCTGAGGGTTTGAGTTGGGCTGATTGGACAAGGACATTTTTGCCAGCAGAGTTGTGTGAGGGATCGGTAAGAGATGGTGTGAAATCCTTGCTAAATACTAACGATGAGGATTTAGATAGAGTTGAATGGTTGGGACTATTCGATCAACAAAGTGGCCCTTCTCAAACTAANGGAACACCTGCAGCCATNTTACAATCTCTTATTGAAGAGAAGTGGGAGCTAAAAGNTGGTGATAGGGATTTAATTGTNATGTGGCACAGGTTTGAATTTGAAAAGGATGGCAAGCGCCAAGTCATTACATCTGAATTGAGTATAGAAGGCGTAGACCAAACTTACACTGGCATGTCGAATACAGTTGGACTGCCAATGGCGTTAGCTGCGGAANACATGTTAGTAGGCCCTGGCTTTGGTGAAACAGGAGTTCAAGTNCCAGTAACTCCGAATTACTACACTCCTATGCTAAAGCAGCTTGAGGAGTTGAATATATTTTTCATAGAAAAGCATTCATATGTTTAATCCTTGGTGGTGTTTCGCATGTCTCCTTTGTGGAGGGGCTCCTGATTGGCCAGAAAACGGTGTAGCTAACGAGGAGTGGGTGATGAACGCCATCGAATGGAGGTTGGAGAAGGGTGCTGATGGATGCCCTGANCAAGCACCAGCAATAGACGCGTGGTCCTTAGAGTGGATTGCTAATTCAGAGGATATTGTTGTGGAAATTGATACAGATGATTGGCCGGTGTTCGATGCTGAACCACAATTGCAGGGAACATTGATTCAGATTTTGGCCTTAGAAAAGCTCAATGATATGGAGCACAATCCCAAAAAATGCCTCAAGGTGCTTAGGAAATACGCAAAGCGTTCTGGCGATATATGGGATGAGGAATTAGAGGAAATTTTTGATAAAAACGCAAAACTTTACTGGTAGATGAAGATTTGTTTTTTGATGAACACATGGGATAAAGTGATTCCTAATAATTCGAGTCTTAGGTTGATTCATGAGTGCGTAAAAAGGAATCACTATGTGGCTATAACTACGACCAACGATATGGGTATTCGCGATAGTGTTACAACAGCAAATTGTAAGATTTTAATTCAAGGCCAAAAGGTGAGCACTAGCTTCAAAGCCTTCCGCAAAAAATACCAGAGGCACAAGGAGAGAAGATTCTCAGAGCTTCTCAAGTTTTGGCATGATAGAAATGATTTAGTTTCACTTTTAGTGAGTAAAACTTCAACTGGATTCTGCAACACAATAGTTGATATAATTGAGCGTAACATTGTGGAGAAGCCGCAGTATATTACGTGGAACTTTGAAAACCCTCAAATTGAACTCAATAATCAACTTTTTGATTACATCTTAAGCGGTCTTAAATAATGCGAAGTTTCGATATCCCAAACCACTTCCGCAGCCCTATTATTTCTAGGGTAAAAGCCAAGCGAAAGGAAATGGATGCAAGGAAGCAAGACTTCAGTCCTACAACCTTGGATTTTGGTGCTGTTAGGATTCAGTTGGCGAGGCATTTTGGGTTTTGTTTTGGTGTGGAAAATGCTATCGAGATTTCTTACAAAGCCATAGCTGAAAATCCTGGAAAGAGAATTTTTCTCTTAAGCCAAATGATCCACAACCCCGTAGTGAATGAGGATCTTGAAAGCCGAGGTGTGCGTTTTTTGCAAGACACTTTAGGAAGAGAAATCACTCCCTTAAGTGAGGTTAAGTCAGACGACGTAGTAATAATTCCTGCTTTCGGGGCAACGCTAGAAATTCAAGCCAGATTAGAAAATATTGGCGTCGATGTACTTAAGTACAATACTACCTGTCCTTTCGTAGAAAAGGTTTGGAAGCGCTCGGCAAACCTCGGTGCCGATGAGTATACTGTAGTAATTCACGGCAAACCTGACCACGAAGAAACTAGGACTACTTTTTCTCACGCTGCATCTTCTGGGCACGCTATGATTGTAGCAGATAAGGAAGAGGCAAATTTACTTGCTGACTTAATTAGGAAGGGGGGAGAAATCGCTGATGAGTTTTGGACTGCTTTTAAAGGCAGAACGACAGAAGGATTCAACCCTGAATCTCATCTTCAAAAGTTGGGCGTTGTGAATCAAACTACTATGATTGCGACAGAAACTCAAGAGATAGCAGATATAGTTAAATCAGCGGTTGGTGATGAAGGGTTTGCAAATACGAGGGACACTTTATGCTATGCGACAAATGACAATCAAAGGGCAACTATGGGAGCCATAGAAGAAGGAGCTGATTTGGCTATAGTGGTTGGAGGATATAATAGTTCAAACACTTCTCACATAGTTGAATTATGTGAGAAAAAGATGCCAACTTATTTCGTGAGAAACGAACTTTCTTGGGAGGAAGATGGAACTCTAAATCATTTCAACATTCATACACAATCACTAGAAAAGTCAAAAGACTTTCTTCCCCATAACCCTACGATATTGATAACCAGTGGCGCGTCGTGTCCCGATGCTTCTATGGAGAGAGTGTTGATGAAGGTTTTGGCCCATTACAATTGTGAAGAAAAAGGGGTAAGGGATGTTGAATTTGTGTTGAAGACTTGGGAGGAGGCAAATAGTCCACAGGGCTAAGCCACTTGTACATTCGTTATATGGAAGCTCCTAAGTTTAGAAGCATTTTTAGGAACGTGCGCACTAAGCCTCGTCAGTTCTCCTTTAAGTCTCGTCATACAAATGAGGTTAGAGAGGAATGGGAGGATAGAAAGCGCAGGATTGAGCAGGGTTTGCCAACGAAGGTGAGCTTTGGTAAGAGGAGAGGTAGTTCAAGGACGGTTGCAAGAAAAGCCATTTTGAGGACGTTGCTTATTGGAGCTTTGTTAGTTTATGCAACATATAGAATGATAATTTGGGCTGAGACAACTGAATGGGGATCGATATTAGAATTTATAAGAGAAAATGGGTAGTATAGTTCAATTATCAGAGTACGTATCTAATCAGATTGCAGCAGGAGAGGTTGTAGGTCGTCCTGCATCTGTTGTTNAGGAGTTGATGGAGAATGCAGTTGATGCAGGAGCCAAAGAAATTGCAGTTGTAGTAGTAGATGCTGGGCGTACTTTGATTCAAGTAGTTGATAATGGAAAGGGGATGTCAGCTGATGATGCAGAGTTGTGTTTTAAGAGACATGCTACATCTAAAATCTCCTCAGCTGATGACTTGCTTACACTTGTAACTAAAGGATTCAGGGGCGAAGCATTAGCATCTATTTCTGCAGTTGCTAAAGTTGAGCTTAAGACTAGAGAATCGGGAGCAGAGATGGGTACAAGGGTTATTATTAATGGAAGTGATACAGTAGAGACTGAAAAGGTTGCCTGTCCTAAGGGAGCTCAGTTTGCCGTTAAAAACCTATTTTTCAATGTACCCGCAAGAAGGAATTTCTTAAAGTCGGATCAGGTTGAGATAAGACACATTATAGATGAGTTTCAAAGGGTGGCGATGGCTCATCCAGATTTGAGTTTTAGGTTGCAGAGTAATGGAAGTGATCTATTCAGTCTTAAACCAGGAACTTTAAGACAGAGNGTNGTTGCTATTTTTGGCTCTAAGTACGATGAAAGATTAGTTCCGCTCGATGAAACTACTGATGTTGTAAAGATTAGCGGATTTGTAGGGAAACCATCGTTTTCAAGAAAGACTAGGGGTGATCAATTTCTATTTGTAAATGGAAGGTTTATCAAACACCCTTTGATGCATAAGGCAATTATGAAGGCTTATGAAGGTGTGTTGATGCCTGGTCATTATCCTCTTTACACAGTCTTTTTAGAGGTTGATCCTCAGAGGATAGATGTGAATATTCACCCTACTAAGGTGGAAGCCAAATTCGAAGAAGACCAAGCCATATTTGCCATCCTTAGATCTACAATTAAGCGGGGCCTTGGAAAGCATAATGTTGCTCCATCGCTTGATTTTGATACCGAGCTTTCAATTTCTATTGACCCTCTCCCTNCNAATAAAATAATTGAAGAACCTCAGGTTCGAATTAACCCTAACTACAATCCATTTAAGTTGTCAGGAGGTGGCGGAGCTGTGATACCTTTGGGATTTGGGGCTGGTGCTGTTGAGGAAGCTAGTTTAGAGGAGTTTTTTGAGGTGGAAACTTCAAAAACNACTGAAGCAATAGAATCAATTGAATCGACAGAGGCGCCTAAATTCTTCCAATTCCAAAACAGATTCATAGTTACTANTCAAGGTGAAAACTTGATATTNATTGACNCTAGAAGAGCACATCAAAGGATTTTGTATGAGCAGTATTTAAACGATGGCAAGGGTGAAGCGGATGAATTATCACAAAAGTTACTTTTTCCAGAACCCGTAGATATACCAGAGGCGGATACTATGTTATTGTTAGGCGCTTCAGAGGTGCTTTCTAAATATGGTTTAGTACTTGAAGAAAGGAAAGAGGGTGGTGTAGAAATTATCTCAGTTCCTTCTGGTTTAGCTGGTAGGCTAAACGATTGTATTGACTCAGTGCTTGAGGTATTGAGAGATGGGTCTTGGGCTGATGAGGACGTAAGAAAGGAGAGGCTTGCTGTTGTTTGGGCTAAAGCAGGATCAATTCCTAAGACAAAAAAGCTCACAGACGAGGAAATATCTGCAATGATTGGCAGATTATTCTCTTGCGAATCTCCAGCAACAGACCCATGTGGTAAAAGCGTATTTACAGTTTTCAATACCAAATCAATTGATAATATATTAGGCTGATGATAAATAGAATGACCCCAGTAGTTAAGAACTTGGTGATAATCAACGTTCTAGTATTTCTAGCCCAATCTGCGATGCCAGGGCTTGAGCCACTTTTGATGGGGCATTACCCGCTTGGAGCAAATTTTGAGCCATGGCAAGTTATCACACACATGTTTATGCATGGTAGTTTCACGCACATTTTCTTTAATATGTTCGCGTTGGTTGTATTTGGTTCTGCGCTTGAGAGAGCATGGGGTTCCAAAAGGTTTTTGCAGTACTACATGCTTTGTGGTATTGGTGCATTTTTCATGTATGAGGCTACAGTTGGATACGAAGNTTTTCAACTTATCGACCAAATAAGTTACGACGGTATAGCAGGTAGAGTTGTGGGAGCAAGCGGTTGTGTTTATGGACTTTTGTTGGGTTTTGGGATGCTTTTTCCCAATACAGAACTAATACTTCTTTTCCCTCCAATACCTATTAAGGCTAAATATTTTGTCATTATTTACGGACTTATAGAGCTCAGTTTAGCGATGAGTAATAGCCCTGGGGATAATGTAGCTCATGTAGCGCATTTGGGGGGCATGGTGTTTGGATTCTTATTGATAAAGCAGTGGCAGAAGAATAGAAAAAATTTTTATTGATATGTGGGAAGAGATAAAGAAGGGCTGGAGTTCTGGCAGCATACTTTACAGAGTGATTTGGGCTAATGTCCTAGTCTTTTTAGTCGTTAAAATAACTTCAATGTTTGTAAAGGATGAAGGCTTTTTTTGGCTTGCCTGCACGGCAGATTTAGAAGTGTTGAAAAATAGACCATGGTCTGTAGTAACATATATGTTTATCCATAATGGTCCATGGCACCTCGTTGTAAATATGCTTCCGCTTTGGTGGCTAGGCCGAATGTATCAGGCAGAGGTTGGACCTCGAAACCTCCTAAGCACCTATTTTATGGGTGGAATAATAGGATGTTTAACTTTAATACTTTGTGTAAATTTCCTTCCTAGTCTTTCTATATATCAGGACAATTGGCTCATAGGCGCTTCATCCGCAACTTTTGCAATTATTGCTGCAACAGCCACGCTTAATCCAAACAGAAAAATTAACTTTATTCTCTTTGGCNCAGTCCAACTTCAACATATTGCTTTTGCAATCATTATTCTAGATTACTTTGTTAGAAGAGATAAAGATATGGCAGCATTGATTGGGCATTTAGGCGGTGCATTTACTGGTTACATTTTAGTATCCCAATCTAATAAAGGAAGAAATCTTGCAGCGCCTCTTGAGTGGGTTCTCGACACAATAATGAATATATTTCCTAGAAAAGGTTCAACACGATTGAAAGTTGAGTTCTTTAAAAGACATAAGGCTCAAAAATTTTCTATGCCCAAATCCGACGACCAATTTAATTCTGAGCGTAGAGATAATGAAATCAAGCTTGACGCTATACTTGATAAAATATCTCGCCATGGATACGATCACTTAACAAAGGATGATAAGGAGTTTCTTTTTAAACATTCAAAAAAGTGATTTTAGACTCAATATAACTAATTAGATTTCTGGAATTTTTTATATAGTGATTTTTTATCCTGATTAGGGTTGGTATTCTTCAATTGATAGCCTTCGAGGCAATAGTGTTATTTATTAAACTCAAAAACTAAATACAATAAGGTTAGTTCAATACGTAATTTTCTTAAGAACTCATCTTGTACATATACCTAATTGACGTTGTTTTTGTCGACAAACAATACTAACTTAATATTTTGCTCATTTATGGTGTTGTTATATTGCAAATGTAGGTGCGTAACTTCGCAGTATGAATAAAACATGTGACGTTTTGGCCTTTGGAGCTCATCCTGACGATGTAGAGCTTGGTTGTGGTGGTTCTATTGCTAAAATGGTTAACCAGGGTTCTCGTGTTATTATTGTTGATCTAACTCAGGGAGAACTAGGGACTAGGGGAACGGCCGAAATCAGAGCCAAAGAAGCGTCAAATGCTGCGAATATTTTGGGTGTTGAATCCCGAATCAATTTGGGGTTAAAAGATGGATTTTTTAAATGTGATGATGAGAGCTTGTTCGCCGTCATTGATATTATTCGTAAATACAGACCTCGCATAGTTTTAGCTAACGCATTACACGATAGGCATCCTGATCACGGTAAGGGGGCAGAATTAGTGAATCAATCATGTTTTCTTTCTGGGCTAGTGAAAATTGATACGCCAGATAACCCTGAATCATACAGACCTGATGCAGTTTATCACTACATTCAGGATTACAACAGATGTCCTGATGTGGTAATAGATACAAGTGATTTTGTCGACATAAAAATGAAGGCTATTATGGCATTTAGTTCGCAGTTTTTTGATCCGTCTTCTGAAGAGCCGAGTACGCCGATTTCAACACCTGATTTTTTAGATCATGTCAAAGGGCGTGACTTAGCCATGGGACGTCCATGCGGATTTGCTGCAGGTGAGGGTTTTGAAATTATGAGGCCTATAGGTGCTAATTCACTGTTGGATTTAAAGTGAGCATGAGATCAGGAATTTTTGGCTTGATAAAAGGCGAATGCCACAACATAGGTTGCTCAGAAATAACCAAGCGCACACAGAAAGTAATCAAAACAAACAACTCTATCCTACATGGTACTTGGTTAGAAGAATTAAAACATCCAGTAGATGAACTTCTAAGAAATCCTGAAAAATTTAATACAATCGAAGGTCCAGTACAAGGTTGTCATTTCGACTCAAAATCTTCAGTACTCACATTGCATGTTGACTTTGCAAGGCAGCATCCAGTTTTTTATTACAGTTCAGGTGAGTTATTTGCATTTGCACATTCTCTGGAAAAACTAACAAATCTTCTTAAAGAAAATGATGTTACTATAAAGACAGATGAAAATGGGGCTTCTTTTTTACTTTCATATGCATCAATACTTGGAGACTTAACCATTGTAAAAGGCGTACGTAAATTGATGCCAGGGCACTCATTAGTTTATGCTAAAGGCAATCTTAAGATAATCAACAGAGACAATCTTCAGTCTATAGACCGAACCATTACAAATAAATCTGAGGCAATTGATATGCTTGATGTAGCATTTTATAGAGCTACTGATGCCTTGGTTAAGACTAATTATACAATTAATGCAGACCAGATAAATCTTCTGAGTGGTGGAATAGATTCAAGGTTAGTTTTTATGCAAACCATAAAATCTGCTAAAAACATAAATACACTATGCTTCTCAGCAAAGGGATATCTAGATCACAAAATCAGTAAGCAAATCTCTAGCGATTTTAAAGCTAATTACAATTTCTGTGATTTAAATCCTGGGAATTATGTCATGTGTACAGATTCTGTTGAGGATTATGATGGCACAATTAATTATTTGGCTAGCGCTCATCACAAATATGCTCTAAAGAATTTTACAAATCAGGGAATTATTGCATCTGGCCAGCTTGGAAATGAAATTTTAGCAGAATTTTATAGTCCAAATAACAATTTAATTTACACTCTAGACAGCATATCTACAATGAAGGGAGTTGGTGTAGATGCAAAGGAGATTTGGAATAAAACACCTGAATCAACATTATTCAAATTGTACAACAGAGGATTCCTCTATACTAATTCAGCTGCATATAGCACAGTAAATGGCACTCTGTATTCACCATTTACATCAAGAGAATTTGTAAGAACTGCCCTACAATTGCATCCATCTCTTCTTAAGAATCATTTTATTTATTTAGAGTGGATGAAGGCTAAATATCCTGAAGCAATGAGGTATAATTGGGAGCGTTACAGAACGAAGCCAGTAGGAGGTGTGTCACTAAAACTAGCCAAGCTTAAAATGAGCATACTTACTAGTTTCATGTACCCACTTTCGAAATTCAGAAGTACCTCTATGTCTCCACTTCAATATTGGTTTAATGAGTCACAAGAACTCCAGCAATTTTTTAAAAACACATTCTTAGATAATATGGAGCAGTTAGACTCTGTGCCTTCATTAGCGTCATTTGTAAAACAGAATTACGGATCTATGAATATTACAAATAAGGCATCTGTTCTAACATTGTTATTGGCATTGAAAAAGTATGTAAACTCATGAGTGTGAGAGAATTTATACTTGAATTTTTACGTCGTCAAGGACTATGGATGATGAGTGCAAATGCGTTGTCTAAGGTTTTGGGGTTTGCAGCTGTAGTATATGTGACGAGAAATACTACTGAAGAAGCATTTGGAGCGTATTCGTATGCGTTGAATATTGTTTTGGCTTTAGTTCCATTTATGGGTTTAGGTTCATATCAGTCATTTTTGAGATATAGTACAGATGCACCTGGTCAATCCGAAAAGAAGAATCTCTTTTACTATTCTCATGCAAGGGGTATTTTCTTTTCACTAATATTAATTGTAGTACTTTGGTTACTGGCTCCAATTCTGTGTAAATCAATTCCAGAAAGTGTTGGATCATTTAGAATTCTTGCATTTATAGTATTGACAACACTTAATATGGAATTCGTAAAGAGTTATGCAAGAGCGATTCATAAGAACGATATTTCAGCCAAAATTGAGATCTCATATGCCATTAGTTTACTTGTACTAACTATTGCATTGACTGCTATGTATGGAATTTTTGGGTATGCAGCAGCTGTTGCTATTGCTCCGGTTGTAGCAGTTTTATTTTACGGATGGAAACTAAACCTTGCCGGATATAAATGGACTACCCTAGACTCAAAATTCATTGGCTTTTGGAAGTATGGTGTCTTTACTACTCTAGGTGCTTTACTAGCTCAACTATTCTATGCAGTTGACGTATTTATGATAGGTCAGTTTGTTGGCGAAAAAGCCACTTCTGTTGCTATATATAGAGTTGCAATCATAATCCCTATTGCAACACTTATACTTCCAATTTCTATTTCAGCTACGGATTATGTAAAGAATTCAATAAATAAGAATCAGCCTCATGAACTCAGATCATATATTTTCAATTATTTGAGAACATTTGGATTTCTTTCATTTATTGCTCTAGCTATTCTTTGGTTTATAGCTCCATGGATTTTGGGAGTCTTTGGTGCCAGTTATCAAAATGGAGCAGNNGTAATGCGAATTTTCTTAGTAGGTAGCCTTGGAGCNCACTTATTAAGAGTTCCATTTGGNAATCTTTTATCTGCTGTAGGNAAAGCNGATTGGAACACTTACATTAATGTTATTGTGCTTTTACTAACTGTTTTGTCATGTTGGTATTTTATTCCACTATACGGAATTAATGGCGCTGCAACTGCTATGGCAATAATGATGTGGGTGAGCGGTGGGCTAAATGCTTTAGCCTTCCAATTTTACATCAATGGCTTGAAATAGACAACGCCTTTTGGTATGCTCTAGTGTATGCTTTTGCAACTGCATCTATGCTGAAATTATCTACGGCGTATTTCCTAATTTCAGCTGCGTCCCAATCCTTGTCTAAATCAAGTATTGCTTTTGCTAAAGAGGATTCGTCGCCAGATTCAATCATCATACCTCTTTGATCATTCATGTGTTCTGATATGCCACCTATATTTGTTGTGATTACCGGCTTCCCACAAGCCCAAGCCTCAGCTATAACACATGGGAAATTTTCTTTTCTACTGAAGAGAAGTACGGCATCACAATTCATCATTTCTTTTGCTACATAATCCCCACTAAGAGCTCCTGTAAATTTTACGAAGGGTTCGACCAAGTTTAGACTAGTAGCATAACGTCTAATCTTGTTTAGTCTTTCTGGTTCAGCTCCTCCTACTATTGTTAGAGAGAATTTGAATTCAGGGTTAGATTTTCTGATTATTGAGATAGTATTGAGAATGCCTGTGATGTTTTTTTGGGCGTCATCTAGAGAGCTAACGTGAAGGATTTTTATTACTTCGTCTTTTTCTCTTTTACCTAATTGGAATTTTTCAGTATCAACAACGTTCGGAATGACTTCATATGATTCAGAACCAGTGCTGTTAATCATTTTAAAGTTCTTCATGGTTTGCCCAAGTTGATCTGTAACGGGGCAGAAAACGCTGGTTGAGGCAGCAGTTTTTCTCATAGTAATCCTTCTCCAAAGGGGTATGTGTTGTGAATTGTGATAAGCTGTCCAGTGCTCAGTAATTATAAGCGGGATACCCCATTTTTTAGCGAGTAACCTAGCAGCTCTTCCTCCTGGAAAAGTAACGTGAAGGTGAATTAAATCAGGTAGACTAATACCTTCTCCTGGGCTTAATTTCAAAAGCGATCGAGTCACTGCTCTTACGCCAGGTCTTGTGGCTCTTGGATAAGTGATTTTTTCAAGAAAACCTTCAGGAGATCTTTCCTCACAAGTTCCAACCAAAGGGTTGTTTGCTGCAACTGGAGAAGAATACCATAGCTCACAATGATGCATCGTGGAAATAGCAGCTATATGCCTTTGCACGAAGTTGCCCAGCGAAGTGTGAACTTTGCTGGGATACCAACTAGCAATATGCAAAACTCTTAGTTTGCAGCGTGATTCCATGCAATCAAAATAGTGTATAATTAGGAAATAGCACTAATTGTTTTCTCTATACCTTCTTTTAGGGAAATGATTTTAACACCAAGTTTCACAACAGATTTGCTTGGATCCACCTCCCAATGGTAATTTCCTCGACGCACCCATTTTGTAGTGATAGCAGGCTTTTTACCCATCATTAGTGAGAAAAATTTATTGAGCCTTGCGAAAATCATTTGGGCAGCAATAGGAGTTTTAAAAAGCTTGTAGTCCAAACCTGACACATCTTTTAAAATTTTAAAAAATTCATTATAAGAATGATTTACTCCTCCCAAAATGTAAGATTCTCCAGTATTTCCTTTTTCCATTGCAAGAATGTGCCCCTCAACTACNTTGTCTATNTGNACGTAATTCCCAACCTTAGTTCCATCTCCTGGAATAATTTTCCAATTTCCAGCTATATATTTTTTGATAAGTAGAGAGACTGAAGCAGACTCACCATGCAAATAATGGCCATATACTCTTGTAGGCATCACTATTACAGCGTTTAGATTTTTTTCAGAAACATAAGATTTGACTATGTCTTCTGCTTTTGCTTTAGAGCTTTCGTACTCATTGAAAAAATCTATTTCCCTTACTTTATTCTCAGTTACAACACCTCCAACAGATGGACCTATAACTCCTGCAGATGAAGTGAAGACCATCTTTTTCACACCTAATTTTAATGCAGCGTCCATCACGTTTTTAGTGCCATCAACATTGATGGTAAAATACCTTGATGGGTCTTTTTCATATATGGATGCATTGCCTGCTAAGTGGTACACTTGTTGGCATCCTTCCATTGCCTTTAATATGCTTTCTATGCTTAAAATATTACCCTTAAAAATTTTTACACCAGGCTTTTCTATCGCTTTTGCTTTTTCTGGCGACCTCGCAAGAGTATGAACTTCATCACCTTTTGCAAGAAGAGCATTAATTAAATGTGCTCCTATAAAACCAGTACCTCCAGTCAGGAAAACCTTCATTAAATAAATCTCATTTTAGGGTTGTGGTAGACAGATGAGAAGCTGTTTGCCAAAGCCATTAGTATATGAACTATGATTGCTACCCATAGAGTTCCAGTCATCAATGTGATCAAACACAAAACTATTCCTAGAGGAGCCGCGCCTATTGCTTCGTCCATTCCCTTTGGGATATGTGTCGCAGAATACATTGCTGTGTTTATTGCAATTGCAGGCCATACTCCCAATGCATCTACCAATGGAAACAAGAGGATTCCCCTGAATAGAAACTCATAACCTAGAAGGTAAGCACTCCATCCGAGCGTATTATTAATAACCAATTTTCTATCCCAATTGGTTTCTCTAATCTGAGGATAATTCTCACGGTGTTGTGGCTTCTTGGAAGTCATGAATGCTAATGGCATTGTTAGAGCTGCTAGAACTAAAGTTGCAATTACAGAATCCATTGTTGAATCTGGATTGTATTTGAGGCCGTAATCTGAAAGAGAGTATTGAGGCATTAAATAAAGTGCAATAATTGCAGGAAGAATTCCCATGGTAAGTAAACCCCAATACTTTGTGAAAAGGATGTTTTTAACCGATCCATCATTGATTTTCTTCAACTTTGATACTCCCCAAAATGCAGAAAATCCGATTAAGCAAAGCATCATTGGAAGTACAACCTCCATATCGCCATCCATCCAATTAAGATTTATTCCTGTAGTATTCATTGTTCCTTTTCTAATCTTGTTTTTTTCTTGAATTGATTTATTGCTATTGCAGCAATCATTCTATTTGGTAATGATTTAAGTAAATTTCTTATGACTCCGTTTTTTGTTCCTGTAGTGATTATGGTTTTTCCTTTTAGAGACTTATTTATTGCAATTTTAGCAACTTTTCTTGGGCTCATGACAGAAACTCTTGCAGCAAAATTTCCCTTCTCAATTTGGTCCATTACTACCTTGTTTGTTGGTGTAGCTCCAGGTAGCAAAGTGCTTACAATAATTCCATCTTCTTTTAACTCGTGTGCCAAGCTAACACTGAGGTTAATTACGAATGTTTTTGTGGCAGTGTACAATGCTTTGTAAGGTGCAACTAGGTTTGAAATAAGGCTACTAACATTCAGAATATTAGATGGAGCATTTTTCTTTAAAATGGGTATAAACCTGTTTGTTAAATGAGTTCCTGCCGTAATATTTAAACCTATCATATTATCAATAAGCCCTCCACTCATGTCCTCAAAAGGAATGGTGCCACCAAATCCTGCATTATTTATTAAAAAGTTCACTTCGAATCCTTTGTCTAATCCCCATTCTTTTAACCTGTCTATTTCTGAGACATCAGTTAAATCACATTCGAAGGTTGAGGTATTAATCTTATACTTTTCAGAAATATTTATTGCTTTTTCTTCTAGATTTTCGTTCGGAAGAGAAATCATTAAAATATTCATTCCTTTTGATGCACAATAGTCTGCCATTTCAAGGCCAATTCCATTGCTAGCTCCAGTTATGAGTGTATAATAGTGCATCATACAAAACTACTTAATGATTTCCTTAGATTTGCTATGCTTTTTTAAGTTTAGGAATCATCCTTACATGCTAATTACACTTTCAAAATTATTTTAACCTTATCTATAATTTGCTTTGGACAAGAATTACATAAATAAAGCTTTAAATAAAGCTAATAATACTCTAGAGAAATCTAAATGTACATTAAGGAAATTTTCGTTGGTATCAATTGTAAGACTTGTCACTTTAGTTATTTTATTTTTCTTTACTTCTATACTATGTAGATCGCAAGAATTTCAATTTCTGAATGTTTTTTTAGAAGGTCAAATTTATGATCATGCAATAGAAGAATTAGAAATTGAGCCTTTGCTTGCCGAGCTATTTACACACGATGTTAGGATGTATAGGGCGTCTTACGAAATGCCTTTCCAGGGTAGTCAAATTAATGTTTCGGGTGCTATTTTCACCCCCCTTAGTTCAAATCCCCAAGATGAGTTCCCTATTGTGGTCTTTAACCATGGAACAACTTTTGTTAGGACAAGTGTTCCATCTTTTAATGATGAAATTACCAATATGGGATATCTTCTGTCATCACTTGGTTTTATTGTTTTGATGCCTGATTATGTTGGGTTGGGCGAAAGCCAAATCATGCACCCATATTGCCATGCTCAAAGTGAAAGTGAGTGTGGTTGGAATTTAGTCAAAGCATTTGTTGATTCATTTTCTGAATTTGAAATACATACTAATGGAAACTTGTTTATCACTGGATATTCTCAAGGAGGACATGTTGCAATGGCAATGGCTATGAATGACATGCCAGAATCAATTGAGGAAGATCTTAACCTTATAGCTGTAGCTCCGCTTAGTGGGCCTTATGACATGAGTGGAGTGCAATTACCAATGACTTTTCAAGAAATATCGTATAGTAATCCAGCATATTTATTTTACATACTCAAGGGCTGGAACTCTGTTTATGGAAATATATATGAGGAATTTTCGGAAATATGTAACGAACCATACGCTTCTATTATTGAATCCATGCTAGATGGATTTCACTCTGCTGAAGAAATCAATGCAGAGTGTCCCGAGGAGTTAATAGACTTATTTCCTGAGAATCTTATTCAAGAGGTCCTTTCTAATCCTGATCATATTATAATGCAACATGCATCAGACAATGATGTTTATAACTGGGTTCCTACTATGCCAGTTCATATGAGATATTGTACTCAAGACGAAGAGGTATTTTACCAGAATGCGCTATCAGCATCTAGTTGGATGATTGAGAATGGAGCAGAGGATATAATTGCTTACAACGTTGGAGATGCAAACCACAATGATTGTGCACTTTCTGCTATCACAAACAGTATGCTTTGGTTTTATTCCTTAAATAGCTCTGGCATTACTTCAGTTGAAGAAGATGTTTTTATACAAGGTTCAGAGTGCTTGATTTACGATCTGTATGGTCGTGTTGTATATGAAGGACATGTGGAGCAAATCCAAAAACTCAATGGAATTTTCATTATTAAATACTCCCCAATGTCTAAACCTAAAAAAATATTCATCTCAAATTGAAGAATTCAATAAAAATATCTACTTTTTTATTGCTAGTTTTTTGCTACCAAGGTTTGTTGTCTCAAATAACTTACACCTTTACGGGAAAGGTGATAGGAGAGGATTATATGCCAATACCAAATGCAGTAATCCAATATAATAATTCAGTCATTTCTTCTGGAAAAAATGGAGTATTTCACATAGAATACGCTGATAGTTTGAATTTGAAGATTTCTGCAATAGGTTTTAATAATCACGAAGAGTTTTTTTATTTAACTAGTAATGTCGAAAGGATTTTTGTGCTTCCTAAAATTAGTCATGATTTAGGTCAAGTGGTTATTGAGGAGGAGGGAAGTAAATATGAAAATTCAAAGACAATCAATCAAATAAGTACTTTAGAAATTAATCAGATTCCGTCAGCGGCAGGTGTTTCAGATATTTTTAGCACTTTGAAAACGCAACCTGGAGTTCAGTCTAACACTGAAGGCCAAAAGGGTCTTATTATCCGAGGTGGCAATTACGATCAAAGCACTACCTATGTTGATGGGGTGCCGATAGTAGGATCTAGCCATTTGTTTGGTCTGCTATCTATGTTTCAAACGGATTGCATTGAAGAAGTGAACTTGTACAATGGCTACAAGCCCTTAAAATACGGAGGGACATTAGGCTCAGCGATTGAAATAAATTTAAGCGAAGAATTTTCCAAAGAAGGAATAAATTCAGGTAGTATTAAGTCTTCATTTATTTCTACTCAAGTTCAAACTATTTTTAGTGATCAAAATACCTTTGTACAGTTAGGACTTCGTAATTCAAATTTATTTTTAATTCAGGGTTTAATTGATGCAGCGTCACAATCAAAAAATCCAAATAAAATTGTTTCTCCTGTATATAGTTTTAATGATGCTTCATTAAAAGTTTCTAGATTATTTAATAATCATAAGTTTGGACTTCTTTATCTTAAAAGTTATGACGGGGTAGATTATGATATTTCTTTTTTAAGTGAAGAAAGAAGGTATTCAAATAAAATGGATTGGCATAATGAAGCTATTGCATTTAAATGGCATTATTTTACAGATAATGATGTAATAATTTATGCAGACATCATGGCAACCAGGTATAATTCTGGACTATACTCGAATAACAGAATTCATTTTTGGGATGTTGATCAAGGGAATAGAATTTGGCGTAATTCAGTCACTGATTTTGATAATACAATAGATAATATAATTTCAACTGTAATGCTTGATAAAACATTTGGAAATGAGCGCTTAATTCAATTTGGATTTCAATATAAAACCACCGAAGTGACACCTGATTCTTATGAGTATTGGGAGGATGATCCAGTAATGAATGAGCAAGATTTCATTGGCAATAAGGATGTTGAAACTTTCACACTTTTTGTTGAGCATTCAGGGGATTTTTTACAAAACTCATCATACAACTTAGGCTGTAGAACTAGTATGTTTAAGTATGCAGGCAAAAAAGAGGTGCATTTTAATCCAAGATTTCTTTTTACTTCGCACATTACAGATAAATTAGGTCTAAATTTTTATTCTTTATCGTCTTCTCAAAATATACATTTGGTTTCACTGAATTCGTTTGGTTTTATTCCAGAGTTATGGGTTGCACCAAACGCTTCGTTACCTGTAGAAAGATCTTGGACAACAGGTATAAAATTTCACTACAATAATAAAAAGACTTCAGTTTTTTTAGATTCATATTTAATAGGTATGTCTGGTCTTTTAGAATTTTCAGAAAATGTTGACTTCAATAATAATACCTCTCAGATAGTCGAAAATGGAATCTCGGCTGAAGGCCTGGGTTCTGTTGTGGGAATAGAATTTTCTCTAAAAAGTCACTTCAGAAAGTTAAGTTATAACTTATCATATGCATACGGAAAGAGTTCAAGGCGTTTTGACGATTTAAATTCCGGCAATGCTTTTCCATTCGCATTTGACATAAGGCATAATGGTTCACTGGCATTAAGCTATGACATTAGTGAACAAATAAGTGTTTCCACTCTATATACCTATTCTACTGGCCGAATGCTCAACATTCAAAATCAACTAGTTCCTGTAGGATTTACTACCCCGCTTGGGGGTAGTTATTCTCAATGGGTGGCATATACTCAGCCACTCAATAGAAATAGTTATAGACTAGGAGATATTCATAGATTAGATTTTGCTGTCTCATGGTATAAGTATGTTAGTTATGGCATTTATAGTATTCAACTGGGTGCTTACAACATCACTAACAAGATTAACCCCTATTCCGCGATAGTGAGAAATGATCAAGATGGCAATCAAACCATTGAAGAAGTTGGCCTAATTCCCATTTTACCTAATTTAACAATATCACTAAAATGGAATTAAGAAGTTGGATGTACATATTATTCGTCGCTTGTTTTTTATCATCTTGCACTTGGTTTAATCCATATGAAATTAATGTTATGGAGGATGATTTTAAATGCGTTTCATACTATTTGCCTGTTAATAGAGATTCTTCACTATTCTTTTTTTCAAGATCTTTTGATCCATATAATCAATACTCAAATGAATTTCTAGATTTTTGTGCTGAAGTCTCAACTTCTCAAAGCACAACTACTTCGTGTGGGGAAATGTTAGATGATACAGCAAGTATTTGGCTTGATACCAAGTATATAGGTAGTTTACTTCCGGGAGATTCTGTTTTTTTGAGTATTGAGTCTCCAGCGTTTGACATGATATCTAGTTCATCTGTTGTTCCAGAAAAATCTCAAATTTCAGGGTATTATATGTCTTCACGAACTTACGATAATGACTTAGATTATTTTGATGAGATAGTATTAGAACTTAATGATCCATCGTCTAATGATGAAGCATATATGTTACAATTAATTTTACATATTGACACTTTATATGCTGATTCACCAAAAATGAAAAGTTTGAAATCGGATGACGTTAATATGATTCGGAGAAAGTTTGGTGGTGATGTTTTGGAAGATGCATTATTCTTTGATGATGCCTGCTTCGAAGGTGGAAATTATACTTTTCATTTTAGAACACTTAATACATTAGATGATGGTGTTCCATATCATTATACATTGCTTGTCCATAGTATTTCAAAATCTATGTATAAATTTTTTTATGATCTTGAAGCTGCAGATTTAACAGGTTTTTTTTATGGGGGAAGTTTCTCTGTATATTCAAATATAAATGGGGCTCACGGGTGCTTTGGTATAATGCAATCAACACCAGTTTTATTATTTCCTTGATGTTATATAAATTAAAAAAGCGTATAGTCAAATGAAATCAAGATTAATCATATTCCTTCTCCTTGTCGTAACAACATCGTCATATGCCCAAAAGGTATTCTCAGTAGATTCTCAATGGCAGGCAGACGTAAAGGTGTTTGTGGTAGAATCTGAATGGCAGGCAGACTTGACTGTATATAAAGTTGATTCTCAATGGCAGTCAAATGGAAATGAGGGAAGATGGTTTTTCACAGATTCTCAATGGCAAGCAGATAAAAAGGTGTATTTCGTGGATTCTCAATGGCAAGCAGATTTGAAGATTTTCTTTGTAGATTCTCAATGGAAGGCCAAATGGAGAGAAAAAGAAAAAATTCATTTAATGTATTGAGAAAAAGATATTACTGATTTCTCGGAAAGAGTAAAATTTGAAACTTCAAATATTTTTAATTAATACTATTACAGTTTCCTCTAATCAATACAATTGTAAACTAAAAAACAAGAATTTTATCGGTATCGGTAATAAGTTCCATGAATTTAAAACCTATTCAAAAGAAAGTATCTTCTTCTCAAAAGAATTATCAGAATAGTAAATAATTACTATTTGGTTTCTTGCTTCGTGTACTTCTCTTCCTAATAGGTCAATAATCTTTACAATTTTCCTTTCTGGTGTCTCGAAAAGATTTACACTTTGTTGATTGTCAATAACAACATTAAATTCTGTTCGATCACTCAAGCAAGGGTCATTAGACGACATCTTCCAATTATAGTAGAAGTAGTAATAATTGTACTGATTCTCACTAGTTATTGTTGTGCTTGTAATGCTTGCCAAAGAACCTATATTGTATGGGAAACTGACTTGAGATCCAGAGTCATCGCGCCATAGATAGGGTTCATTTGTCCCTGATCTAATTTCATATCCCTCACCTGGAGTTAGCACAACGCCAAGTTCAAATACATTTAATCCAGCAGTAAGGAATTGGCTTGCAGATGAAGCTAATGATCCATCTGGATTTAAGATTTCAATTTCTTGTATTCCACCTTGTTCTGAATAAACTTCAACAGACTCGAAAAGTACCTCTTCGTAGACGTCGAAAATCATCCAATAGGAGTTGTTGTCGTGGTATTGACCGTTGTTGTAATCAGGCTCTTCCTTTCCCCCAATGACCTCAAACTCTCCATTTGAGTTAGAAACCCAAATCGATTGTGGATCAGTTGAAAACAACATAGTGTACGACTCGCCAATGTGAATTTCCTCAGGCGAAGTCTCGGTTTCAAACCAATAAGATGATGGTTCGTTTGTGAATGTGACTGGTTCGATATTTTGGGTGAGAGTCTGCGGTTCTGCCGCTTCGATTATAAAGCACGATCCATCGTCTATTGTAGCTTCTTCATCGTAGTTGCAAGATTCTGAGTCAGTGCATCCGAAGCAAAATAGTTCTTCTCCTTCACACCCTCCACACTCATTGAATTCAATGCATGAACCATCATCAATCGTTGCCTCTTCATCGTAATTGCACATAGTGTCATCGGTACAACCGTAGCAGAAGAGTTCGTCTCCCTCGCAACCTCCACATTCGTTATATCCAACACACGAACCATCCTCAACAGTAGCTTCTGGATCGTAATTGCAAGCTTCAGAATCAGTGCATCCTAGATCCCAGAATTCGTCAACTAGTTTTAATAGGAATAGGCCTTCTTCAATGTGTGAAACAGCAATTACTCCTGAGGGGAAATATGGATAGTTAGACCATGTTCCGCTGAATTGGGCTGAGTTGCTCTGTGGGTAAACGTCGAAATACCCCATTTCTTCTAACTCCCCTTCAGCTATGTTTTCTGTTCCTAAAACTCTAAGTCCAGCCCTGTAGTTTGATTGATATATGAGTCCTTCGTGAACGTATAAATTGTGGTCAATAGCTTCAACGTCAGAAACGAAGGTACCGATCAATTCAGGTTCACTTAAATCGGTAACATCCCAAATAAAAGTAGTAGTGTTTATTCCTAAATTCTGTTCGTCAAGCTCGTCGTTGCAAATGAAATATTTTTGATCTTCTGTAAGCCAACCTTGGTGAGTGTAGTTAACCCC
>PBEE01000017.1:0-28198 GCA_002717605.1 Crocinitomicaceae bacterium
ATTCAAACAATAAGCTGTCCAATATTGGTCTTATTTCGTCTGATGAAGGTCGCGGTGCGTTGAGGTTAAATACTTTTCCATTAGAGTCGAATATCATGAATCTAGGAATTCCATTAATTGCGTAATCATCCATCATCTGAGTTTCCCAACCTCCAGTATTTACATGTATACTATGCATCGCATTATTGTCAATAAAATTCATCCATGCCTCAGCATCAGTATCCACGCTTACCCCTAGAAAGACAATGTTGTTTCCCTTGTACTCTTCTTCAATTTCAACTAAAAAAGGAACTTCATATACGCAAGGACCACACCAGGTAGCCCAAACATCAACATAAACAACTGATCCTATAAAATCACTTAAACTAACATCGTTTCCATCTCTATCTGAGAAAGTGAAATCAAATGGATCCTCCCCAACCTTTGGTAGCGCAGATAACGCATTATGCCTATTCTTGTATGATTCAATTGTCGCATTGTATTGAGTAATGTATGCTTCGTAGAACTTAGGGCTTAACTTTTTGAACGTCTCAGCCCTGCTCAATACTGGTCTATACTTTGCCTCAAAAACCGAGTCCAACGCATCAAATGGTAATTTGAAAATATCTGGGAACTCATTCTCTTCATTATATATGTATTCCCAAGCTAAAAATGAGCTTTCCCTACTACCTGTATATTGAATAGTTTCATCAAACTCTTCTGTATTAATAGTTAGTTGAATTTCGTCATAAGGTTTTACAAACATTTTTGTGCTTTCAACTCCATGAAAGAAGCTAAAAAACGCTGCAGTATCCCAATCAAATTCAATGGAAAAAATACCTGTAATTGTATCAAGTGAAGTTATGTAAGTGGAATCTGGTCCATAAAATTTTACAGTATCTCCAATTGGATTTTCTACAACTCCTGTAATTTTTACTGTGCTGATAGTTCTATCAATTCTTTCTCCTTTAATAATTAACACTACCATAACTATAGAAAGAACTGCAAATACAATTTCTTTTAAATTCTTCATATGTTGAATTTACTTCTTGATTCAAACTAAGGCAAACTAAATGCCTTAAATACTTCTTATAAATTTTTAAAATTCTATATGTAGTAAAATAATTTTATGAACTTAATAAGTATAACTACTTATCAAGTGATATTAGTTTAATACATTTTGAGAAACTTTTTCTAAGATTGAAAAAGACTAATCCCTTTTAATAAGAATTTCATTGTGAACCACTTTTCCATCTATTAAAAGCACTAAGGCAAACATAGAATCATAGTAGAATAGATTCGTAGCATTACTTTTTTCAAAGAAATTATAGTAAATCAAATTATGCTCTCCTCTAGAAAAGCTCTCATTGACGATTTTATTATCAAGGGTTGTCCCCTGCATATCTAATAGCTTTAAGGAAACCACGCTTTCCTCTTCTAGTGAAAAATTTACAGATAAAAATTTGTTAGCAGGGTTAGGGAAACACCTTACATTATAGTCTTCACTTGGTGAAAAAGTATCTAATTCTCCTTGGAGGTTATTGTCTAACCATGCTAATCGATTAACACACCACCATTTTAAAAATTCAATTTCATTATAATATGAATCTCCGACGAAATAGTTAGGCCAAACATTTTGGTCAATCACATCCCACTTTTGGAAATTTCTGGCTTGCGGATCTTGTAAAATATTTACCAATGAATCAATTATTTCTATTATGTTTTCATTAGACAGTATATCTTGTCTTGCATTCAAATACGTTGATTGAATCTCATTTGAAAAGGTGGAATCGAGTAATAATCTTTCGCNCCATGGCTTCCACCATTGATTTGCTATAAGCCCACTCGTCTCTTTACCTCCATTATAATAAGCATTCCCAAATCCTAAATTGTAATCCCATATTGGGCCAAAATTCAACTTACCCCCTAAACTTTCTCTATCCTTATTTAAAAATGTACTAAAACTATAACCGTCTACATTTTTAGATATCTCAACACAAATGAACATGTTGATATAAGTTTGTACATCTATAAATTTTCTAAAACCAATAAGTGGATCAGAAAATTCTTCTGAATAAAGTGCATCCTCAAAATCGCTTACGTAGCTATTTATATACTCCATTTGGCTTTCAGTAATCTCATCACATTTAGGATACTCGTACTGAATTTCCACATCTTCTATCTCAGTGTAAAAGCTATTATCACAATTGGTGCCTGTAAGTTTATCTATTTTGATGATATATCCACCTGTAACATCATCACCACTGGCATCATATTCATTTAAGCTAGATATGTTTACTCTGTTGTCATCTCTCTTAATTTTTTCAGTAAGCACATAAACTCCTAAATATTCACCATTGATTAATACTTCGCATAGCTGGGTTTTAGGTGCATAAAATCCAAGTTGATTTGAAATTGTATATGCGAGAATATTTCTAATTAATGATTTGTCAGTATAGGGCGCAGAAAGTATCCAATCGTTCTCTTCTGGCATTCCAAGAAGTGAAACATTGTTATTGGAACTATCGGGATTTTGGGTTTCCAATCCATATTGCTTTTTAGGAAAAGACTGACTTGATGAACCCCTAGTTTCTATGCCTATTTGGCCATTGTAATTGAACGAAGTATCATCAATATGATTAAGACCTTCACCCCAAATCACCTTCATATTTGCTGTGATTTTTGGATCGTCTACAATCTCTTCACCATCTGTATCTATTATAATTATTGGGAGATTGGATACCGTAAAATCTACTTGGGCACATAAAATTGACGGAATAAACATTAATAAAGTCCAAACCCAAAGTCTACTGTTTTTGTCTCTATTCAATGGACGATAAAAATATTTAGTTTTCTAAGGTAGGAAAGAATATTATTTCATCACAAAATTTATCAGTCTATTAGAATACTATAAAGACAAAAACGAGAGACAATCTTTAGACTATCTCTCGCTATGTACCCGGAGCGGGACTTGAACCCGCACGACCGTGAGGTCATCAGATTTTAAGTCTGACGTGTCTACCAATTCCACCATCCGGGCATGGGACGGCAAAGTTATAAAGTACTTTTGAAGTTATGGTAGAATTGAAGCAATTTTTATTGAAGAACCTTTTTGAGAATTTAGCCAGTTGGATTTTGGCTTGACCTGAGTGATTTTATCCCAAACCAATCTTGGTAATGTATTCTGCTCATCAGCAATACTTAAGACCCCAGAATCTAGAAGTACACTAGCCTCTCTAAAGCGCGAAATGTTGGGGCCTGTTATAACAGCAATGCCGTTTGCAGCTGGCTCCAAAATATTGTGTATACCCTTTCCAAACCCACCTCCAACTATAGCTAAATCAGCAATAGGGTAAATTGATGTGAGTTGGCCCATGGTGTCTACAATAATGACTGGAGTATCAAACTTACTGTCGCTCAAAAGTGAAGCCGTATGACCTGTGGCATTAAATAGATTTAATACCCTTATAATGTTCTGCTTGCTTACATCATGAGGAGCAACAATTAATTTGTATTTCTCCGACCATGGAAGTGTTATTAGACCTACCTCTTCTTGCACCCAAGTGCTCCCAGCCACAACTAGGTTAGCATCACCCTTCCACTCAATGAGACCTTCGGGGGGGAATGATGATTCTGCTAATTCTATAACCCTATCCACTCTGGGGTCGCCAATCGTTTCAGCATTAATTCCTTTGGATATGAGAAGTTTAGTTGATTCATGACTTTGGGTAAAAACCCTTGTAAGCTTTGCCCAATTCCACCTCATGAAAGATGATTTCAAAACCTTCGAATTTTCTGTGATATGAACTGCAAAAACATAAGTGGGGATCTTAGCATTTGATAATTCGCTTATCAAGTTAGGCCATACATCGTATTTACACGCAGCAAAGAATTTCACCTTGTAGTCGAAACTTTTAAGAAATGACCTAACTCTAAAAGGTGTGTCAAAAGGTAGGGCACATACCTTATCCATAGGCCTTAACCATTTAGGTTGATTTGCTACAATTGGTTCGTATCCAGATGGTGAAAAGAAAGAAAGCAGTATTGGGGCTGAAGGGTGTAGAGCGATATACTCCTTAATTACAGGTGTAGCTTGCTCGAATTCCCCAAGAGAGGCGCAATGGAACCATGCAAATGGATTATTTGGTACTTGGAGCGAAGGTGAGTTTTCTCGAATTGAGAATAGCTTCCTAAGTCTTTTATTTCCAATTAATGCAAGAGCTCGCATCACAACGATTGAGATGCTAAAAACTATTGAGTATATGAATTGGACTAATGCCAATTCTGGTTGTGGGTTTGTTTATATAAATGGAACACCCATCCAAATTCTAGACCGAAACCTGCATCAAATCGAGCATCCTCATCTGGTATGCCTGTATCAAAGTTGGTAGTGCGCATTGGATATGTTTGGCCAGCAAGAAAATTCGCTCCAAAGAAGTAATTAAATTGCTTATTCGTCGACATATGCCAGTAACCCAAAAATACAGATGAGAAGTAACCTAGACAAAACCTGTCGTAACCCTTTACATAAGGATCCTCTAGTTGAGTAATCTTATTCTCAGTGAAATCCATTCTGATTTTATGATGAATTAAGCCCAAATCTGCACGAAGGAATAAGCCGCTATTTTTGTTTGACTTGAAAAATGAAATTGCTTGATGAAAAATCTTACCCAGCTGAATTCCATATAATCCTCCCCTACCGGATACCTTAATCTTAGCTACGTCGCCTTCATTGTCAATAATAGTTCCTTGATCTGTAAATAGGTTACTCAAAAAGCCTGGTTCGTCCGTGATGTTAAATGAACCATTTATCAAACCGCACCTAATTCCCCAGTAAAAATTGTTTTCTTCCTTGACTGCAAAATTTGCAAGCATCATGCCAAATAGACCATATCTCTCATTGAGATCTGCTCTTGGAATCAATCCACCCATTGTGAATGAAATATGTGGGGATCTGATTTGGTCTGATCTAATGTCCCTTACATCTTGAGCATAAGCTTCAGAAGCGAGGTTCAGCATCAAAAAGGCCAAAAATGCTGTGCGCATAATTTGGGTTAATTTCATGGTAGCGAAGTTAGGCAGTGTATCTTCGCTTTTGATGAAAAGAATACAAATGGTGGACCTCGAAGGCCAAACCGCACGCATACGACCCAAAATCGATGAGGAAATTGCGCGAGTTTTAGATTCTTCGAAGTACATAGGTGGAGAAGAAGTTAGATTATTTGCAAAAGAGCTATCAGAGGAGTTAGACGAGGCATTTGTTATTCCTTGCGCTAACGGAACAGACGCTTTACAAATTGCATTAATGTCATTAGGGATTGGCCCTGGAGACGAGGTAATCGTTCCAACATTCACTTTTATTTCACCTGTAGAGGTAATTGTTCTGTTAGGTGCAAAGCCAGTTTTTGTTGATGTTTACCCAGATTCATTCAACATCGATTGCGAGGCTGTGGAAGAAGCAATTACAGATCGCACAAAGGTTATTGTAGCTGTTCACCTGTTTGGCCAATGTGCAGATATNGGAAAAGTCATGTCCATAGCTGAAAAACACAATATACCAATTGTTGAAGACACAGCCCAAAGTTTAACGAGCATATACTGTGATGAACACGGACTCAGTGGAAAAGCAGGTACAATAGGTACAATAGGTACAACCAGCTTTTTTCCCTAGCAAAAACCTTGGGTGTTTTGGCGACGGAGGAGCTGTAATCACAAGGTCTGAGGAGCTTGCTTCAGAATGTAGAACAATAACTAACCATGGATCTATGGTTAGATACAATCACAGTTCTGTAGGAGTAAACTCAAGACTCGATGCTTTACAAGCAGTAATTCTAAGAGTCAAACTAAGAGAACTTGAGGATTACAACAAAAGGCGAAAAGAAGCCGCACTTAGATATGATAACCTACTGGAGGGGTTTGATGGAGTTAGAATGCCTCAAAGGCATAAACGTTCATCACATGTGTTTCATCAATACACAGTGAAACTTCAAGGTACTAACAACACCCAAATCCAACGTGAATTAGCAGAAGAGGACATACCAGTTGCAATTTATTACCCCACTCCTATTCACTTACAACCGGCATATTCATCACTTGGATATTCAGAAGGGGATTTTCCAGTAAGTGAAAAATTATCTAAAACTGTTTTATCTCTACCAATGCATACGGAACTTAGCGCCGAACAACAAGAACACATTGTAGATCGTTTAAAAGCAGCAATCACAAAATGGACATAGTAGTAGTTGGAACAGGATATGTTGGTATCGTAACGGGTACTTGTCTTGCCGAATCAGGCAACAGGGTAATCTGTGTAGATATTGATAAGGATAAGATTGCAATGATGGAACAAGGAAAGGTTCCAATCTATGAGCCTCACCTTGAAAGCCTTTTAATTAGAAATATAGAGGCGGAAAGAATTACTTTCACCACAGATTTATCTTCTGCAGTAAAGGCTTCTCCAATAGTTTTTCTAGCACTTCCAACACCTCCAGGAGAGGAAGGATCAGCGGATCTTCAATACGTACTTAATGTAGCTGACAAGCTTGGAGATATAATTGAAGATTACACTGTCGTAGTTGACAAAAGTACAGTTCCTGTGGGAACTGCAGATAAGATTTCAGAAATTATCTCTGCTAAAACAAATGTGCCATTTGACGTTGTGTCAAACCCAGAATTCCTACGCGAGGGATATGCAGTAGATGATTTCATGAAGCCAGATAGAGTAGTTATTGGAACTTCATCACAGAGGGCTAGGGATTTGATGGAGGAGCTTTACAAGCCTTTTATGCGCCAAGGAAATAGAATGATTTTCATGGACGAAAAAAGTGCTGAGCTTACAAAATATGCTTCAAACGCATTCCTTGCAACTAAGATTACCTTTATGAACGAAGTTGCCAATTACTGCAAGGAAGTTGGAGCTGACGTAGATATGGTTCGACGAGGAGTTGGAACAGACAATAGGATTGGCCCTAGATTCCTTTTCCCAGGAATGGGTTATGGTGGAAGTTGCTTTCCTAAAGACGTCCAAGCATTACACAGAAGTGGAGCTGAAGTAGGCTGCGATTTTAACATCCTTAAGAGTGTTATGGATGTTAATGCCAAACAAAAGGTCATCATGCACCCTCTTATGAAGGAGCATTTTGGCGGAAGTTTAAAAGGCGTGAAAATTGCAGTTTGGGGTCTGTCTTTTAAACCAGAAACTGACGACATTCGTCAAGCTCCATCTCTTGACATTCTTGCAAAACTCATTGAGGACGGCGCAGATATTACTGCTTATGATCCTGAAGCTATGGACAACATCAAGGGAGTAATAGGAGATAAAATNAAATACGCCAAACGCTCAATGGAGGCTCTTGAAGGCTCAGAAGCACTACTAATTTGCACTGAATGGGCAGCATTCAGAAATCCCAACTTTGACAATATGAAACATGCGATGTCTTCTCCTGTAATTTTCGATGGAAGGAATCTTTACGAGACAAACAAAATGGAAGCTTTGGGATTCACTTACCACAGCGTAGGCCGCCGTCCAATCAATGCTTAGATGATGTCAAATCCTGCCTACATACACCCATCTGCNGTAGTTGACGAAGGAGCAACTCTGGGNGNTGNTGTCAANGTTTGGCATTTTTGTCACATNATGCCTNGAGCCANTCTNGGCGAAGGAACTTCTCTAGGCCAAAACTGCTTCGTAGCAGATGGAGTAAAAACTGGTGCAAATTGTAANGTCCAAAACAACGTAAGCCTNTACTCTGGAGTAACNCTNGGTAACGATGTNTTCCTNGGACCAAGCTGNGTNTTCACCAACNTTATTAATCCACGAAGNAGCGTAGTAAGGNGNGATTCNTATTCTCCAACNCATGTAGGNGATGGTGCNAGTGTTGGAGCAAATGCTACAATACTTTGCGGTATTACAATTGGNAACCATGCATTCATAGGCGCAGGTGCTGTNGTTCTTAGAGATGTNCCNAACTTCGCAATTATGGTTGGCAATCCCGCAANCCAAAANGGNTGGATGTCANCTCATGGTTNCAGANTAGATTTCAANAATGGTAANGCAACTTGTCCTGAAAGTGGANNAGAATACAANNTAGAAGGNGATAGAGTAGAAAGNATATAGTGATGGAAGATAATANTCTAGACAATCTTGTAGTGAGTGTGACTGGATTAGGCTACGTAGGCCTTCCNATTGCNNTAGCNTTTTCAAAAAANACAAAAGTCATNGGNTTCGATATCGATGAAAGTAGAATCGANNTTTTAAAAAAGNGNATNGACCCNACAGGTGAAATNCCNNCTANCGAATTCNAGGGCTGTGATATTNAATTCACATCNGATGCTNAGGGTNTNGCCTCGGCNAACTTCCACATTGTGNCTGTACCAACTCCNATTAATCCATCTCAGCAACCAGATTTGGCCCCNCTTNTNAGNGCTTCTCATATNCTAGGTAGCATTATNAAAAAGGGNGATTATGTNGTNTACGAAAGNACAGTTTACCCNGGNTGCACNGAGGAAGATTGCATCCCAGTACTNGAGGCAGAAAGTGGNCTCAAAATGNGCTCTGANTTTTCAGTTGGNTACAGTCCNGAAAGGATAAATCCTGGTGATAAGNTCAACACGCTGGAAACNATTGTAAAAGTGGTTGGCGCNTGTTGCCCNTCGGCTACAGANNCGATTGCNTCAGTNTACGANTTGGTNGTNAAAGCNGGAACCCACAAGGTTAGNAGCATCAAAGTNGCTGAAGCTTCAAAGATTATNGANAANACTCANNGAGATCTNAANATNGCANTNGTAAACGAGCTAAGTATAATCTTCAATAAGGTGNGAATTAACACNTTNGAAGTTCTCGAAGCTGCNGGAACAAAATGGAANTTCCTNCCATTTAAACCNGGNCTCGTTGGNGGGCATTGCATAGGTATTGATCCNTATTACCTCACTTGGAAATCNAATAAACTTGGGTATCACGCTAAGGTTATTAATTCAGCTCGCTANGTAAACGACAGNATGGGNTTTTACGTAGGTAAGCAAACNGTGAAAAAAATTCTTGCAAGAGGAGTAAATGCTCTTGGGGCTAGAGTTTTAGTTATGGGGNTAACTTTCAAGGAAAATATTGAAGACATTAGAAATACTAAAGTTGTTGACGTTGTCAGAGAACTCAAGTCCTTCAATGTCGATGTCGATGTTGTCGACCCTTATGCTAAGNGTGCTGACTCTGAATCNGAATATNNTATTTCATTAATTGAAAACCCCAAACCAAACAATTACCANGCAGTAATTGTTGCAGTAAATCACGATGAGTACAGCAANTTGTGTGAGGANGACTTTAGAAAACTTCTTGTTGATGGAGAAGGTGTACTTATCGATGTAAAGGGTATCTTCCGTAACAAAATNNAAAACCTNGATTACTGGAGTTTATAATGAGGCATTTCAATAAAATACTTGTTACTGGAGGTGCTGGATTCATNGGCTCTCATGTTATCAGGCACTTGATAAACTCATACCCAAGCCTTGAAGTCGTAAATATTGATGCCCTAACATATGCGGGAAATCTAGACAATCTGAGTGATGTTAGTACATCCAACAACTACACATTTGTAAAGGGGAACATCTGTGATAAAGACNNTGTAAACCAACTGTTCACGGAACACAACTTCGACNCAGTAATTCATCTAGCAGCAGAAAGCCACGTTGATAGGAGTATTGAAAATCCAATGACCTTCCTTGAGACTAATTTCATGGGAACTGCTATTCTCTTAAATGCAGCACTTGACACGTGGAAAGACAATGGTATGGAAGGTAAGCTGTTTTACCACATAAGTACAGACGAGGTTTATGGATCTCTAGGAGAANAGGGGTTATTTACTGAATCAACAGCTTACGATCCACGTAGTCCATATAGCGCTTCTAAAGCTTCAAGTGACCACATCGTTAGAGCTTACCACCACACATATGGTTTNCCAATAGTTATAAGTAATTGCTCTAACAACTACGGTTCACATCAATATCCAGAGAAATTAATTCCATTAATGATTGGGAATATTGTAGCTGAAAAACCACTGCCCATTTATGGTGAAGGAATTAATGTTAGGGATTGGCTTTTCGTTGAAGATCACGCAAGAGCAATAGATTTGATCCTGAGCAAAGGAGAANATGGAGNAACCTATAATATCGGAGGTCTAAACGAGTGGAGAAATATCGATCTAATTAAGCTTCTTATCAANATTGTTGATTCTGAGTTAGGACGTGAGGAGGGATCGTCAGAAAATCTTATTTCCTTTNTTAAGGATAGAGCAGGCCACGATTTACGCTACGCAATCGACGCGAGTAAATTATGTAACGAGCTAGGTTGGAAACCAACTGTAACCTTTGAAGAAGGTCTTTTGAAAACAGTTAAGTGGTATTTAGCCAACAGGAGCTAGATTATTCCTGATGTGCACTNAGAATAGCATCTAATGCATCTTCTAATATCACATCCTTTTCTAGAGATCNAAAACTAATTGCATCTCCAACATATAGCTTACTATTGCTCGGNAGCATTAGGTTAATCCCCTTGGGCATTGATTTATGTAATCCGTCNAGGTAAACTGGAATTACAGGAATATCAGGATGTCTTTGAACCATTAGAGCAATTCCTGCTTTAAACTTTTGCATAACTCCTGGCTCACCTCTAGTCCCTTCAGGAAAAAGAATAATTGANTCTCCTTTATTCAAGAGATCACTCATGATTTGTAGAGGATCTGGGTCGCCTGGTTTTTCAGGTTTNTTCCTTGGAATTAGNACAGCATTAATGAAGTTTTTCATCATAAACTCCTTAGTTGACTTGTCACCAAAAAAATCTTCAGCAGCAATTGGATGAACCTTGTGAACTATTTGCATGGGCATAGAGCTCATAATTGCCATTGAGTCTAAATGACTATTGTGGTTAGCAATAATTATAAACTGATCGTATGATTTAAGAATATGTCTATTCACAAATTTCACGCCTATGATGCGCCTTAAAAAGGTTCTCCATAACATAGAGTGAATGAATATTAATAGCAGTTTTCTCACTACACTATTAGCATTAGATAAACTATGTGGAAGAAAGGAGAAGCTGAAGTTGTTAAGCTATCAATTCTATCTAAATACCCACCGTGACCTGGAATTGCATCGCCCATATCTTTTACACCAAAATCTCTCTTTATAGCTGATACAATTGCATCTCCTATAAAGCCAAACAATGCAACAGAGAAGCTTAACAACACTAGATGCCACCACTCTTCTAATGGGGTTAAGAATCCCATATAGTAACCTACAACAGAAGTTCCTGCTAGCCCACCAATGAATCCTTCCCATGTCTTGTTTGGGCTTACAGTAGGAAGAATTTTATGGTTTCCAAAAATCTTCCCAAAAGTGAATTGCATGACATCGTTGATTTGGGTTAAAAAGATTAGAAAAAGTAATAACCCCTTTCCAACTGCAGGGTCTTCATTCATCTCTGGATGGCATACTAACATTGCCATATGACTTATGCCAAAAATCCCAAGCATTAAAGATGAAGGCATAATCCCCATAGACCTAACTATGTCTTTTGTGTCTCCACTTAGTACCAAGAAAAACGGGACTGTAATGAACATAAATACAGGCAAGAATGACATGAATAAATTATACCACCCCATGTACGCGAAATAATACTGAAATGGAATACATAGATAGCAGACTAAAAGAGCTATCCTATCAGATCGCCTCAATCTCAAATGTGTGTAAAGCTCACGTAAAGCAAGAAATGATAGAATACATAGACCTATACAAGTTGCAAGTGGACCCGAAAGAGCTGCGTAAAGGAAGATTAAACAAATTACCCACCACGATCTCAATCTAACAATCATTTCGTCAATAAGATCTCCTGGTTTTAGCTTTCGCCAAAAGGCGAATATAACGCTTGAAAAAATTAGTATGCTAAATATGACAACAACAATTATTTGAAGATGTCCCTCTAAATCAAAAAATGGAAATAGCTTGTTCATTTTATTGCGCTTTTTAGTCTTATTAAAGTGCTGAGTACCACCATAAATACTGCAATTCCAAATACGTAATTCAAATATGGCCCTACTTCAAAACCAAAGTAAAATAACAGGCATAGTATGCCTATCAATGAAGCTCTATCGCTTTTCCCCATAGGGCCATCATATCTACGTTCACCTGAAATAGATTTAGCCAACACTCCACTAAACTCATTAATAATAGATAGGATAATAAATCCAAAAGCAAGGCCAAAATCAAGTTCTTCTATCAACAGTAATGGATAGAATATTGCCACATCACTAACAATATCTCCTACCTCATTAAGAATTTCTCCTGTAGTAGATTGAAGGTTATAAATCCTCGCCATCATACCATCAAGTGCATTTAGCATCATCCTAAAAAGCAAACCTAACGAAACGTATAAATAGTATGAATCATTAGTGTTTGCTTCAGAAAAAACATAGCCCAAACACAAGGACAGAACTATAGCTAAGATCGTCAACAGGTTTGGGGTAAATCCACATTTCCTTAACAGCCCAAGAAGAGGCATTAATAGCTTTTGGAAAGCAGGTTTAATTTTATAAGTAGAAATCATTCTTCATATTTTTCAAACATATCCCAACTATACGTTTGTCTTTTTGCGCCATCTGTAAATGAACCGTTTTTAAGAAAATATTCTATCTCTGGTCCAATTACATCAAATCGGAAATACATCTCATCGTGATTTAATCTTGTATGAAAGTAATCATCTAGGTTTGGGTCTATTTGAGATGGATTAAAGTTATAAGGACCATAGCTATTCGAAGTCTTTTTAAAAAACCTCATTAATGGTGTTGCCTTATTCTCAATTATTAGGCCCACATTGACTCCTGGTGTAGATTTTAGTGGTAGGTTTTCAACTTCACTAAACTGCTTTATCACTTTACCAATCATTAAAAGTGAAATCAGTTTGATTTTATCGACTACTACCTTGGGTGCCCTTTCTTGTATTGGGCTCCTGTCATAAATGATAGTCTTAATATTCCCAAACCCATGATTCTCTATATGCCGGTTTAGAACGTAGCCGCCAATGATGTAGCATATTACTGATACCTCTTTGTATAGATGGAGGTTTTGGGCTTTATAAAAATCTGAGAATTTTTCTACTGAAGCGTCTAACGATTTGCGCACCTTGAATTTGGGGATGAAGAAATCGTATTCTAAAGTTTCGAAATATCTAGTTTGATGTTTCCTGTTTTTCCTCGTATCTCCAAAACCGTTTAAAATAACAACAGCTGTTTTCTCACTAATATTTCCTTCATCACTGACGTGTATTATTTCTTGGGATAATAAGTCTAAACTCAAAAGAGTTGAAACAAGAAAATAAGCCCAAATAAGTCTGATAAGTCTATGCATTCACATAACTAATTTACTTAATCATAGCAAAGTATACAATAAATCTGCGCCTGATTAGCCAACAGGAGCTAGCTCGACCTCAAGTCCGTCAATCTCCTGCCTAAGTTGAATTTGGCAACCAAGACGGCTGTTATCTTCGACATTGAATGCCTCGTCAAGCATGTCTTCCTCGTCGTTTGATCTTTCAGGAAGATTGTGATCACTTTTTACATACATGTGACAGCTTGCGCACATAGCCATCCCCCCACAAGTACCCTCTACTGGCAATTCATAACTCTTGCACAGCTCCATCATATTCATATTCATGTCAGTAGGTCCGTCGAGCTCATGACGCTCTCCTTCCCTATCTACAACGATAATTTTTATGATGTTGGGGTCGTTTGACATGGTTTATTCAAATCCGTTTACACCATTAACAGTAGTGTACTTCAGAACTAAATTCTTATCTGGGTAGATTCTCTTAAATGCAGACTGAACCATCAAAGTAGCCTCGTGGAATCCACAAAGTATAAGCTTGAGTTTACCAGGGTATGTATTGATATCACCAATGGCATATATCCCAGGAACATTTGTTTGATAGTCAAAAGTATCTACCTCAATTGAATTCTTGCTGATATTCAAATTCCAATCTGCTATTGGGCCGAGTTTTGGGCTTAGCCCAAACAATGGCACCCAATGATCAGTATCTATCACTTTTTCGCCATCAGTCTTGTGCTTAACTGTAACGTTTTCAAGTTGGCCATCCCCATCAACACCCACAACCTCACAGTTAACAACTAGGTTTATTTTACCAGCCTCCGCAAGGTCCATTACCTTTTGTACGCTATCGGGGTGCCCTCTGAATCCAGAACGCCTGTGAACTAATGTTACTTCTTCAGCAACACCGTCAGCTAAGAACACAGTCCAGTCAAGAGCTGAATCACCCCCGCCAGAAATAACCACCTTTTTACCCCTGTAAAATTCTGGGTCTTTAATGATATATTCCACACCCTTATCCTCGTATTCATGGAGGTTTTCAATAGGCGGTTTACGAGGTTCAAAACATCCAAGTCCAGCAGCAATTGCAATAACTGGAGCTCTGTGCTTTGTCCCTCTATTTGTCGTTAAAATGAATTGGTCTTCATCGTCTTTCTCGATTTTCTCAGCCCTTTCTCCAAGAGTGAATCCTGGCTTAAAAGGGGCAATCTGTTCCATGAGTTTATCTGTCAATTCACCTGCAAGAATTTCTGGATATGCAGGAATGTCGAAGATGGGTTTCTTTGGGTAAATCTCAGAACATTGACCACCTGGTTGTGGTAGTGAATCAATTAAATGGCATCTAAGCTTTAAAAGTCCAGCTTCAAAAACAGTGAACAGACCACATGGGCCCGCACCAATAATTAAGATATCAGTTTGGATCATATGTTAATTGCTTCAATGGCAGTTATCTCAGGAGCTACGTTCTTAATTGCAGACTCAACTCCTCCTTTCATAGTCATGTTAATCATCGTGCAGTCTACACAAGCTCCGTGGAGCTGTACTCTGGCTACAAGATCATCCGTAATCTCAACTAGCGTGATATTTCCAGAATCTGCCTCTAAATAAGGTCTTAATTCAGAAAGTGCATCCTGGACTTTTGCAGCAAGCTCTTTATGCTTGCCAAAATGATCGAGGTTTTTAATTGTTGCTTTACTCATTAGTCAACGTTTTTTCCTAAGACACCTAGCAAGTTAGAAACTACAGCTCTAAATGCCGCAGATGCGTTCGAATCTGTTTGCATTACTGCTGGTCTTCCAGCGTCACCAGCCTCTCGAACTGTCTGTAATAAGGGCAATTCACCGAGGAAAGTAGTATCAAGAGTCTCAGCTAATCTTTTTACACCATCACGCCCAAAAATGTGATATTTCTTATCTGGAGCTTCTTCTGGTGTGAAGTAAGCCATATTTTCAATCATTCCTAGAACAGGCACATTTACAGCTTCAAGTCTAAACATACCCACCCCTTTTCTCGCATCAGCAAGAGCAACATCTTGTGGAGTACTAACTACTACAGCACCTGATAGTTGTACGGTTTGGACTAAGCTCAAATGAATATCACCAGTACCTGGAGGAAGGTCAATAATCATAAAATCAAGATCTCCCCAAGTAGCTTCGGTAAAGAGCTGCTTTAATGCTCTTGATGCCATAGGCCCTCTCCACACAATTGCTTGGTCTGGGTCAGCAAAGAATCCAATTGAAAGGATCTTTACTCCGTGCTTCTCAACTGGCTGCATCATCTGCTTGCCATTAACCTCAACAGGCTTGGGTTTTTCATCCTCAACGCCAAACATTGTAGGAACGCTTGGCCCGTAAATGTCGGCATCACAAATTCCAACCTTATAGCCGAGTTGTGCTAAAGCTACTGCGAGGTTTGAGCTAACTGTACTCTTACCTACACCTCCCTTTCCAGAAGCAACTGCAATGATGTTTTTAACGCCTGGAAGAACCTTTCTTGTTTCAGGTGTTCTCTCATCAGAAGCAAGTGGCTCTACTGTAATTTCAGTCTCTACATCTGCACCGAATTTGCGTTCGATTGCGAACTCAACTGCCTCCTGCATTCGTTTTCTAGCGTGCATAGCAGGATTGGATGATTTAATAGTGGCAATCACCTTGTTATCACCTACTTCTAGGTTTGTAACAAGGTCTAAGGAAACTATATCCTTGCCCAAATCGGGCTCCATAATTCCGCTTAAAGCTTCTACTACTGATTCTCTATTTAGCATCACTTGGGTTTGGGGAGTCAAAGTTCGGTCATAGGGTCCCAAAACACCCTATCAAATTCAACAACTTGTCCATCTTTTACATCAACACCTTCGTCTTTGAGCATTTGGGTCATTGGACGGTCAGACGGGAAGTGCATTGCCCCTGAAAGCATGCCATTTTTGTTAACCACTCTGTGTGCAGGAACTTCGGGTTCAACATGGAAACTGCTATTCAAAGCCCAGCCTACTCTACGGCTTGCCCTATTATCGCCTAGGTACTTAGCGATAGCTCCGTACGCTGTTACTCTTCCATAGGGAATGAGTCGAACTACATCGTATACGTCATCGTTAAAGCTCATACCTTCAATTGTAAAAAGTGAATCTTCTTTCCCTCAGAAAGCCAACGCTTCTCGTAATAGGTTTTAATATTTAAAGCTTCAGATAGATCTTCTTCTACTCTGTTTACCAGTTCGCCATATACGTCTTGACTATCTAAAAGGATATTGTAACCCTTTTCCAAATAACCCTCTTTAGACAACTCGTATAAAAGCACAGAGTCTGACTTTACGTTGATTAAACTACCTGGCTTTAGGATGTTTTTATAACTCTCGATATAGATTGGAGAAGTAATTCTCTTTGTTCCTTTTTCATCCTTGGGTTGTGGATCAGAAAATGTAATCCAGAGCTCACTTACCTCGTCTTTTTCAAAATATCTCTCGATAAATTCTAGTCTAGTTCTTAAAAATGCAACATTTGGCAAACTCTCTTCTTGAGCAGTTTTTGCCCCTCGCCAAAACCTATGACCCTTAATGTCTACTCCCACAAAGTTTCTGTTTGGGTATTTCCTCGCTAATCCTACTGTATATTCACCTTTACCACACCCAAGCTCAAGAGTAATGGGATTGTCATTTTTGAAAATCTCAGCCCATTTTCCCTTCATTGATTGATCCTCTCCCTTAACAGCAGATTGAAGATCAGGCTCGAAAACGTGATCGAAAGTTTTGTTCTCTTTCCACTTTCTGAGTTTATCCTTTCCCATTGTGGGTGCAAAATTAGCAAGTTGTCCTCAACTTTGTAGCATGGATAAAGCGGAAGATGAACGGTTCATGCGACTTGCCTTAAAGGAAGCAGAAATTGCCTTTGATTTAGACGAAGTACCTGTTGGTGCAGTAATCGTTAATGGGGGCTCTGTTATAGCCAGAGGGCACAATCTATGCGAGCGGTTGAACGATTTTACAGCTCATGCAGAAATGCAGGCCTTCACTAGCGCATCAGAATATTTAGGCGGAAAATTCCTAGACAAATGCACTTTGTATGTCACATTAGAGCCGTGTCCAATGTGTGCTGGTGCTGCTTTTTGGACTAGAATAGGAAGGGTGGTTTACGGAGCAAAAGATCCAAAAAGAGGATACGAGCGTTGGGCTGTAGCGCCAGAAAAATCAGGACATGGTGGTGCAAAATCACCCAACGGACTTCTACACCCCAAAACCGAAATCACGGGTGGCATATTAGAGGATGAGTGCTCACAAATTGTAAAGGACTTCTTTTCGAAGAAAAGAAAGTAATTTTACGGCTCGTCGACAGAAACCATGCTCGAGCTAGATAATAAATACCTTGATGACCTTCACACTCTAATTGAAGAGGGTAAGGACAGAGTGCTTTCAAAAAAGATAAGCGCCTTACACCCTACTGATATTGCTAAGATACTCAATCAGCTCAAAAGAGATTATGTCCACTATACTTACAGGCTTCTATCTGATGATTTAAAATCAGACGTACTAGTCGATTTAAATGAAGATGTTAGAGAAGATCTGCTAAGCACTCTAACATCAAAGGAGATTGCAGAAGACGTAATTGAGGGTCTTGAATCTGACGATGCTGCTGACGTAGTTCAAGATTTGAGTGAGGAAAAGCTGGAGGAAGTCCTTTCTCTTGTTGAAGATGAGGAGGCCAAATCCGATGTCATGGATCTTCTCACCTATGAAGAAGGAACTGCTGGAGCATTAATGGCAAAGGAACTTGTTAGAGTTGAAGAAACTCTTACCGTTGCTAGAGCAATAGGCGAAATAAGAGCCCAAGCAGATAACATGGACCAATTATACACAGTCTATGTAGTGGATTCAAAGGGGCGTTTAACTGGACGCTTAAGCCTCAAAAACTTACTTCTAAACGCACCTAGCACTAGAACGCCCATTAGCGAGCTTAAGAACTCAGATGACTTGGTTTCGGTTAAGGACAAAGAAACTGAGGACATTGTAGTAAGTCTAATGGAGAAGTACGATATAGTCGCACTTCCTGTTGTTGACGAAAAAGGAATACTCGTAGGGAGAATCACAATTGACGACGCCGTAGATGTAATTATTGAAGAAGCAGAGAAGGATTACCAGCTTGCATCAGGTATCTCTGAAGACGTTGAGTCTAATGACTCCGTTTTAGCATTAACAAGGGCGCGTCTACCATGGTTATTGATAGGTCTAGGTGGAGGAATAGGAGGCGCGTATGTTATTGGTGCATTTGACATAGAAAGCAATCCAGCTCTAGCTCTTTTTATTCCATTGATTGCTGCAATGGGTGGCAATGTTGGAGTCCAATCCTCTGCAATAGTTGTGCAGGGACTTGCTGCATCTAATTTGAACACTACAAACATTCTAGGACAGTTAACAAAGGAACTTAGCGTAGGGCTGTTCAATGGAATTATATGTTCAGCCATAATCTTTTTGACAACGCTATTACTTGGTTTTGGCACTAGCCTAAGCATTACAGTAGGCATCAGCCTTTTGTGTGTAATTGTTTTTGCAGCGCTATTTGGCACTTTTGTTCCTCTTGCTCTAGAAAGGCGAAACATAGATCCAGCACTTGCTACGGGGCCTTTCATAACAACTGCAAATGACATCATAGGACTGATTATTTACTTCAGCATTAGTTCTCTAGTTAGCTCGTTCTTCTAAGAAGATGAAGGTCGCATTTCTCGACACGGTACACGAGGTATTGAATGAACGCCTCGAAGCAAATGGCTACTCATGTCACGAGTGCTATGGTGTTACTCGTGAGCAAATTCTAGAAGGAGAGCTCAATGATTATGAAGGCATTATAATAAGGTCAAGACTAACTATTGATGCCAGATTATTAGCTGCACTTTCTTCTTTAAAGTGGATTGCTAGATCGGGCTCTGGTCTTGATAATATCGATGTAGAGGAAGCCCAGGCTAGAGGAGTCCAAATCGTAAATTCTCCAGAAGGAAATAGAGATTCAGTGGGCGAGCATGCTCTTGGGCTACTTTTAATGCTTCTGCACAAGCTGAGGAGTGGAGATAAAAGCGTTCACAAAAGGGTTTGGCTTAGGGAAGAGCACAGAGGAGAAGAATTAGGAGCCCAAACCGTAGGCATCATAGGCTTCGGCGTAATGGGATCGGCGTTTGCAGAAAAATTGCAAGGATTTGGATGCAAGGTGATCGCATATGACAAATACAAAAAGGGATTTGGATCAAACATTGTTAAGGAAGTCAGCGAGGAAGAGTTTTTTGCTCATTCAGACATAGTGAGCGTCCATGTGCCATGGCCTTCAGAAACTAAGGGCATGGTCGATGGGGTTTGGCTCGATAGATTTTCTAAACCTATAACTTTCATCAATACTTCAAGAGGAGCTGTTGTAAACACATCTGATTTACTCGACGCTATTGATGATGGAAAAGTTAAATCTGCCGCTCTAGATGTCATTGAGTTCGAAGGAAGATCTCTTGAAGTTCTTGAGCTTGACACCGAAGGCCAAACCACATTAAGCAGACTTCTAGCAAACGACCAGATACTAATCACCCCGCACGTGGCGGGGTGGTCAGTGGAGAGCTACTACAAACTGAGTAGCGTTCTTGCCGATAAAATTCTAGCCCTTAGCTAGTAATTTCAATTACTCTTCAGAACCAGTCCTTGAACGACTGTTTGCTGAGTATAGAACCTTAAGAGCTGAAGCTTGTCGAAGCTCCTGCTTTACGTTTGTTACAATACCCATTTTAGTCTCTTGGTCTACTTTAAGGCTCACCCACATCTTGCTTTGCTCTGCTTCAGCAAGGGTTTGGCGTTCCTTAGCAATCCAATCTTGGATTTCGCTAACCTTTGAAAACTGGTCATTCAATTGAATCACTGGCTCAGTACCACGACGCTTATCCATTGGCACACCAATGTTGATGTAACGGATAAGGTGCTTTTTTTGGACTTTGTAAAGCTCCGAAGCCTCAGGCTTAGTAACCTGAACCTTTTCTTCTTCTGTTCTCAATACGGTAGCAACCATAAAGAAGAAAAGAAGCATGAATACGATATCAGGCAACGATGCTGTAGAAATAGACCCCTGAGGGCGCTTACCATCTTTTTTAAATTTACCCATATCAGTAGTAGTTTGAGCTTGCGTCGCGCGGTTCAGCCTCAGAAATACGCTGCGGGTACACTGATCTTACAGCAGTGATTTTCGCAAGTGTTTTTTTATCCTGCTTATTGCGACCATAGATATCCTCAAGATCGCGATAAGACATGCCAAACTTAGCAAGTGCTAATTCATCTCTCAACTCATTAACTGCAGATTGAAGTTCATTCTGAACCTGCAGGTATGTGTTGTACGTAGTGTTATTATCGTTCTGCATAGAGATTAGTGCCGAAGCTGGAAGCTCCTTATAATCCCCGCCAAGCAATTCAATCGTACGAAGTTTTTCGTTCCACTTATCAAGCACTTTTTGGAACGCATCCTTGTCCTCTTCCTTCGCCATTTCAACGATTTGCTCGTATTCAGCCACCTTAACTCTAACGTCAGCTTTACGCACCCACTCCCTTTCTGGGAATGCTGCATTTGTCTTTCCATTAGCACCAGTAATCATCTCAACATCACGGTTTTTTCCGATAGTCATCCCATCAATTTCGTGTGCCATGATGCCATCACCTGTAGCGATAAGGAAATTTTTAGCCTTATCCTTTAATTGGCCTATCTCAAGAGGAAGACCTTCTACAAGTAGTGCGTCAAGGAAATTTACCTTAACGTTAAATACATTCTGCTCCTTTGCCTGAGGTACATCGATGTCCGGAGGCACAGGAGGAGGTAGCTGTCGCTTAATGCCCTCATCCGACTCAATGGTAGTAGTTACCAGCCAGAAAATTAGGAGCAAGAAAGCGATATCGGCCATAGAGCCGGCATTGATTTCTTGTAATTCGCGACGTGCCATTCTGTTACTTTAAAATGCTGCTTACTTCAGCCCAAACCACAGATAGAATTGCTGCTATCCCTAGAATGTATACGAAAATCATACTTCCTCCAGCAAATACACTTTCACCAGCAGAAACTGTAATTCCACTTGCTTCATATGCATTTAAAACTGTAGAGTCAGCAAGAATGAAGTAGCTTACTAATCCTAAAACAAAGAATACTGAGATTCCTACTAGAGTACCAATTTGAGATTGGAAGTCAGTCAATAAATTGTTTACAAAAGTGTAAACCCCAAAACCAACTGCTGCACCAGCGCACGCAGCACCAACTGCGTAAATGATGTAAAACAACCAATCGAGGTACATTCCGTAATTAGCATCTCCCTCAACAAAAGATTCGTCCGCTACGCTGCTCATCACAATGATGGCAACTAGAAGAACCCCTAGACCTATTACAGCTAGGCGAACCCAAGAGAGAATGCTTGTTAGATTATTCCCGTTCATGGCTTCTTACTTTCCTTGTAGCTTACGCTTGTATAGTAGGTCAACTAAGTCCATGCTTGCCTCTTCCATATCAAGTACGATAGAGTCAATTTTGCTTAAGATGTAGTTGTAGAATACCTGAAGAATAATTGCTACGATAAGACCCGATACAGTTGTAATAAGTGCGATCTTAATACCACCTGCAACGATAGATGCGTTAATCGTGTTTGCTTCTGCGATGTCATCAAATGCGCTAATCATACCGATTACCGTACCCATGAAACCAAGCATAGGAGCAAGTGCGATAAATAAGCTAATCCAGCTTAATCCGCTTTCAAGCTTAGACATCTCTACTGATCCGTAGTCCTCAATAGCTTTTGCTACTTCCTCGTAACTTCCCGAAGATCTATCAAGACCTTGGTGGAATATACTAGCAACAGGACCTGGAGTTGCTCTGCAAATCTCTTTTGCAGCGTCTACTCCTCCGTTGTTAAGGCTACCCTCGATATCCTCAACTAATTTCTTAGTGTTTGTAGTCGCCATGTTTAAGTAAATGATGCGCTCAATGCTAAGTGCAAGACCAAGGATTAAACAAATCAATACTGAAGCCATGAAAGCAGCTCCACCCTCGATGAAGTAACGCTTTACAGTTTGGTGAAAGCTAAGAACCTCACGAGTTGGCTCCTCTGGATCAGCAGGTGCTTCCTCAACAGCTGGCTCTTCTTCAACGACTTCCTCTACTGCCACTGCATTGGAATCTACAGTTGTGCTATCAGCTTCAACAGCTTCTTCAACAAGTGAATCAGTAGCTACTTCTTCCACCATTTCTTCTTGGTGACCGTCCTCTTGTGCATAAACCGAAGTTGGTGCTGAGGTAAACATGATTCCCGCAATTGCGAGAAGTGCAAACAAATTTTTCATTTTTATTTTATGTGCTTGTGTTTCTTGTAAGTCGCAGAATAAAATTCTGGTACGCAAATATATTAAACTTAACCTACTGTTTTGACCTTTTAATATTCATAAATTAGGACCTATGAAAAAGGTACTTATTTCGTTAATCACATTGATTATTATAGCATGTGGTTGGCTTACTTACATGGGTGTTTTTAACACAGTCGAAGTCAAAACTGGGCAAGAAGGAGGTTATGAGCTGTCAGGCGTTTTCCACCATGGATCTTATAGCAATATCTCAGAAACATTCTACGACATGGTTGCAATAGCAGATTCTAACGGATTTGACACTTACAACATGCTAAGCATTTATTTCAATAACCCAGAACAAGTGCCTACTGACAGCTTATTAACCTTTGTAGGAGTCGTTTGTAGAGACTCATCGGAATTAGCAGCACTTACTTTGGATGGATTGACTCAGATTAGCCTTCCTAAAGGCGATGCAGTTTATTCAGATTTCATCTATAGAAACAAAATGAGCCACGCAGTTGGTCCAATAGTAAACTATCCTGCACTGTTTGAAGTGAGTACAGAAAAGGGTTGGGATCCAGTTATAGGATTTGAGTTTTTCAAAAGGGATTACACTAGGTATGTCCTCCTAAATGGGGATGTTAATGAGTTGTCAACTCGCCCCTGAGATTTGAAGTGAATTTCTGTCTAATTAAGCCTTGATCATCAGTCTCACCAAGTAGCATCATAAGTTTTGTGATAGCTGCCTCATTTGTCATATCCCCCCCTGGAATTACACCACACTCTGTAAGCATCAAACTAGTTGCATACATCTCTGGCTTAACTCCACCGTGACCACATTGAGTAATATTTACTGCTGTTACACCCCTATCAATAGCGCGCTTTAGCATATCCTTTAAAGGTTCGCTATCAGGAGCGTTTCCCGAGCCAAATGTGCTCAACACCACTCCTCTTAGACTTTCTTTTTCTAAAATACTTTCAAAAAGATCGAAAGACATGCCAGGGAAAAATGGAAGCCACGCGATTTGAGATTCAAATCTAGTTTTTAGACTAAGGCTTGCTCTCTCTGTTCTATAAAGTGCGCTGTGATTTACTTTGAAATCAAATCCAGCATCAACTAAAGAAGGATAGTTGGGGCTTACAATTGCATCGAATGAATGAGCGCTTTGCTTGTGTGCTCTATTTCCCCTTAAAAGCTTACTCCCAAAGTATACGCTCACTTCTTGAATGACTGGCTCTCCACCTGTTTCTTTAAGAGCAGCAATCATAACAGAACTCAATAAATTTTCTCGGCCATCAGTGCGTGGCATTCCAATTGGAAGTTGTGATCCTGTTAGAATAACTGGCTTTTTCAAACCCTCTAACATGAAACTCAATGCCGATGCTGTGAAAGCCATGGTATCAGTTCCGTGAAGAATCACAAACCCATCGTAATTATTGTAATGCTTCGTAATAATAGTAGCGATTTTACGCCAATGTGATGGATTGGTATTTGAACTATCAATTGGAGGGTTAAAAGAGACTGCTTCAATCGAAATACCTGCTCTGTGAAGTTCAGGCACATGGTTTGTGATCTGGCTAAAATCAATTGGCACTAATGACCCGGTACGAGGGTCGTGAACGCTTCCAATGGTACCGCCAGTGTAGATTATTAATATGGGCCTATTGCTCGACAATTTATCTCTAAAGCTTAAACAAGTTTACAGAATTTTCAGTTGTTACCTGCGCAACTTCCTCCGTTGTGAGATTGAGAATTTCTGCTACTCTATCTGCTACGTGTCTCACATAAGAACTCTCGTTTCTCTTGCCTCTAAACGGAACTGGAGATAAGTAAGGGCTATCAGTTTCAAGCACTAAATTTTCTAATCCAACTCCAGGTAAAACTTTATCTAGCCCACCATTTTTATATGTGCAAACTCCACCAATTCCCAATAGAAAGCCTCCGTATTCCAGTGCCCTTGTTGCTTCTTTTTGGCCTCCTGTGAAACAGTGAAACACTCCATATAGTTCGTCGTCGTTCACCTTATCCATTGTTTCAAAAAGCTCTTCCCAAGAGTCGCGAACATGGATGACAATAGGGAGGTTTCGTTCTTTTGCCCAAGAGCATTGCTCAATAAAAGCAAGCTTTTGCTGTTCGATATAAGTCTTATCCCAATAAAGATCCATGCCTATTTCACCAACAGCAATAAACGACTTCCCGTTTGGAGGATTATCAAGCTGATTTTTAATTACAGATAATGCACCTTCGAAATCACCGTCTACGTGACATGGGTGAAGACCCATCATTCCGTGACATACTCCTGGCCACTTTTCCATCATGGAAAGGACCCTGGGTATGCTTTCAACGTCAATGTTTGGTAGTAGAAGAGTGTCTACTCCAGCATCAAGACAACGTTCAATTGACTCGGGTCTATCCGAGTCGAATTTAGACATGTATTGATGAGTATGTGTATCTATAAGTCTCACGAGTCCTGTGATTCAACGTTTATACAGGCTGCAACCTGCTTTGCTCTTTCAACTAAGTCTGCTAATGGTTCGTCTCCATATGCAAGGCCCACAGCCATTCTGCGATAGGGGCGAGTTGAAGGTTTGCCAAACACTTTAAAGTCAGAATCAGGAATCGCTGCTGCATCCTCTAGACCAGTTATGATAGGGAAGTTGGAACCATTGTCTGACGCGAGGACTACAGCTGAAGCTCCGTTTCTGTGAAGGACGATTTCTGGGACAGGGATACCTAGAATGGCACGAGCGTGGAGTTCAAATTCCGAAAAGTTTTGGGTTCCGGCGAGTGTTGCCATGCCAGTATCGTGTGGGCGTGGTGAGAGTTCCGAAAAGTATACGCCTTCGCTGCCGACGAAAAACTCGACTCCCCAAATTCCGCTACCACCTAGTTCTTCAGTAACCTTTGCAGCCATGGTTTGGGCTGTTTGGAGGTCCTCTGGCTTCATAGCCATTGGCTGCCAACTTTCTTGGTAATCGCCCCTTTCCTGTCTATGGCCTATTGGAGGACAGAAGAGCGTGTTTCCCGAGTTTTGGGTTAGAGTGAGAAGCGTAATTTCATAATCGAAGGAAATGAATTCTTCGACGATTACCTCCATCAAATCGCCACGAGAACCCTCCATGGCATAATTCCAAGACTTTTGGATATCGGCTTCGGTTTTGATTACGCTTTGGCCTTTTCCAGAAGAAGACATTAGGGGCTTTACTACGCAGGGCATTCCTACGTGTGCAACGCCAGCTGCTAGCTCCTCATAACTTGTGGCGTACTTGTACTTGGCAGTCTTCAAGCCCAAATCCTCTGCGGCCAAATCCCTTATCGCTCGCCTATTCATTGTAAAGTTCGCGGCCTTAGCAGATGGAATTACAGTATATCCCTGCTTCTCATATTCAAAAAATCTCTCAGTGCGAATACTTTCAACTTCTGGTACAATGAAATCTGGCTTGTGCGTTTCAACAACAGCATCGAGTTGGTCTCCATCGAGCATATTGATGACCTCAAAATCGTGTGCAACTTGCATAGCTGGAGCGTTAGCATATGAATCAACTGCGATTACGTGTGCGCCAAGTCTTTGAAGGGCAATGACCACCTCTTTCCCCAATTCACCAGACCCTAGTAGAAGTATTTTCTTTCTCATATGAATACAAAGATATCAGGGCTCTACCTTTACGCCGTGCAACAACCGAAATTTCTTATAGCAAGATTTAGTTCCATTGGTGACATTATCATGTCGGCTCCCGTGGTGCAGGCTCTTCGCTCTCATTATGGAGATCAAGCCCAAATCGATTTCATAACGCTCAACAAATTCAAAGACGCTGCATCTTTAATCGCCGGAATTGATACTATTCATACAGTTGAAAAGAACATAAATGAGATTTCTGGAGGATTAAAAAAACTCGGCTACAACTATCTCATTGACCTTCACTCAAATATCAGAACTCGTGCACTTGCTAGGGCATTGAATATTATTACTTTTAGAGTTAATAAGATGAGTCCCAATAGAATTGCTTTGGTTTTGGGAATAAGTAAAAAGCCAGTAAAGCACTTTGTTGAAAGGTCCTTGGACTTGTTAGAATCATTAGCTATAAAATCCAATATAAATAAACCTTGGGGTGATATAATAAGCAAATCTCCTGAAGTTAAACTACCAAAAAATTTCATTGTACTTGCTCCCGGTGCTTCATATGAAGGTAAACAAATTCCTGAATCTACTCTTGAAGCTATTTGTTCTGAAATTGATTCAAAATTTGTAATAGTAGGCGGAGATGATATTGTGGATTTGAGTAAAAGAGTAAGCAAGAAATTTCCTAAAAAAGTAATTGATCTATGCGGTAAATTAAGCTTATCTGAAACAGCTCATATTATAAAACATGCAAATGTTGCAGTTGGTGGTGACACTGGAGTCATGCATTTAGCTACAGCTGTTGGTTCTAGGCTCGTTTCTGTTTGGGGTTGCACTAGACCAACTTTGGGCTTAGCCCCATGGATGGCAAACCCACAATCAAAGATTATCCTGCCTCAAGGCAGAGGAAATAAACCTTGCTCAAGGCATGGAGATAAATGTCGATTTAAAATTTTTGGTAAGGATCTGTGTATTAATTATGTCAGCAGAGATGTTGTAATTAGCGCGATAAAAGACCTACTCAAATAAGGCTTTTAGTTCAGTAGCGTCAGTCGGCTTCATTTTGTCAGCCAATATCAATCTCAACTGCCGACGCCTCAATGCTCCATCGTATCTCTCTTTCTCTTCATTTGTCTCAGGCAAAAGCTCTGGAACGCCAATTGGCGCACCAAGTTGATCAACTGCAACAAATGTATACATCGCTTCATTACATCTCTCCCTCTCACCAGAAACACTATCCTCAACAAATACTTCAAGATAAACTTCCATTGAAGAATTGAAAGATCGTGTTACTTGGGATTCAATAATTACGATATCCGCAAGTCTAATTGGCCTGTCGAAAGAAACGTTGTTGACTGCCGCAGTAACCACAACCCTCCTGCAATGTCTGTTTGCTGAAATCGCAGCAGCGACATCCATCCAATTTAATAAGTTGCCTCCCATCAAATTACCCAATGTATTTGTATCATTTGGCATCACAATTCTAGTTGTAGATGCAAAAGTCTCTTTTGGATGTCTTGATTTAATCATAGTGCAAAATTCAACCACTACAAATCCTTATCCAAGACATATGACTAAAAAAGAAATTTATTTTTTTTTTACCAAAACAAAAAGCCTTACATATATTTGCCGTCCCAATCAGGTGCTATAGCTCAGTTGGTAGAGCAAAGGACTGAAAATCCTTGTGTCCCCGGTTCGAATCCTGGTAGCACCACAAAAAAACAAAAGCCCGCACTTGGTGAAGACTTTAGCTTCTACGCCCAAAAAATACCAAGAATCGAATAAAATAGAGATGAGGGGAACCTTGCCTTTAAATCTATTTATGAATGAAAAATTAGTAGACTATCTAGCAGATCAACTTAAAAACGCTTCCTCTGCCCAACCAGTTGATGTTAGTTACA
>PBEE01000018.1:0-20536 GCA_002717605.1 Crocinitomicaceae bacterium
TTGTGTTCCCAAAAGCTTAAAAGCGTATTTTTACCAAGTCTAGGCACAATTCTGTTCTTAGATATACCGTAAAAGTAGATATGGAATTTACTCAATCTGTAAGAAAATTGATTTCATCTGCCGCTCTTCTTTTTGTGGCCGTTGGAAGCTTGTTATCCCAAACCAACCTATTAATAGTTTCGGGTACAGTAAAAGACGATGGATCAGGTAGAAAGCTCCCTGGTTCTGTGGTTGTTGTATACCAAGACGACGTTGAAATTAGCAGGGAAGAGGTAGATAAGAATGCTAGCTACGAATACGAATTGCCACTAGGTTTCAGTTACACTTTTGCCTACGAAAGAGAAGGTTTTACTGCAAAGAAGGTGGTGTTGGATGTTACTCACACTCCCGATGATGATAGCGTAGATGGGTTTGGGTTTGATCTGGATATGACGCTGTTTAAGAATATCGAAGGTTTTGACACGAGCATTTTAGATACTCCAATGGGAATTGGGACGTATGATCCTGATTCTAGAAAATTCTCATTTGATAGTGATCACACTGACAGAATGAAGATGAGAGTGGAGAATGAGATGAACAGACTGGCTGCTATTGAGGAGAATAGAGCCAAAAATAAAAGAGCATTCGATGTTGCTATGAAGGCTGGGGAGAATGCAATGAAGAAAAAAAAGTGGCAAGAGGCGCTAGGGTATTTTAATCAGGCCCTAGATCTAATTCCAGATGAAGAGGAGGCAATTGAGAATAGGGATAAGTGTAGGGAAGAGTTAGATAATATTGAAGCAAAAGCTGCTGAGAAGCAGGCAGAAGAAGAGGCGAAAAAAGCTGAGGAAGAGGCTGATAAGGCGTTAAAGGATGCGGAGCGTTTGGCCCGTGAAGAAGAAGAAAGGAAGCGTAAAGAAGAGGCTGAGGAAAGACGCCGTGGATTACAAAATCAAGGGCAAACGATTAAGGATGATACTCAAGAAAACACTGAGAAAGAGGAGGATTTTGTTTCCAGAGAAAGGGAGGTTGTAGAGGACAATAGCGACGATAGAAAAGCCCAAGAGCAAGCAGATATTGATGCTAGGCGCAATGCTGCAGAGGATGCTGCTGCAGAGGATGCTGCAAAGCGAAGGAAAGAGAAAGAGGAGGAGGCCAAAAGGGCTGAGCTTCTTGCAAAGCGTACAAACAACACCTCTGATGATGCTGACCACTTCTTCCGCGAGGCTTTGAAGTCTGAAAACCAGGCTACGGCGGCGGAAATTGAGCAAAAGAAACAAGATGGTAAAATGAGGCTCCAACAGAGAGAAGATGAGGCCAAATCAAGAAGCAATGCTAAGGATATAATCGATGCGCATCGAGCTCACCAGGATTTCATCAATTCCCACAAGAATATCGCTCAAAATACTCGCTCTAATAACGCTGAGCAGATTACAGGCCAAAAGCAAAGCATGCAGGTCCTAGACAAGAGTATTCAGAAATCGCCTCAACAGAAGTACGAGGGACGTTCTGCTGAGCACCAAGACGAAATTGAATATACTCAGTCGCTTTTAAACGCTCAAACCACAAGGCAAAAGGGGCAAATGGACCAGCGTCGTATTGACGCAAACTCTGGAGGCTACGACGGAACCCAAGCCAATAATACAGTCTACCGCGGTGAATATGAGCGTAATGCTGGTACACCAACTTTAAACAAAAAGGACGCAGAGATACCACAAGGCTTCCATGAATATTCTTACGAGATTCCTAATGGTACAGTTATCGAATTTACCTTTCGAGAAGGCGACAAAGTTATACGATATAAGAAAGTGCTCATGAAGACTGGTACATTCTACTTTAGAGATAACAGAAGTATCACAGCGTCAATATATCACAGAGAAACTACTGTGGTTCAAGATTAACCCATCATTATGATTAAGAGTGTTCAGTATGCAGTAATTATCACTCTTGCTCTTCATGCGGTAATTTTGTTAACGTTAACCCAAATTATGGTTAAGGATGAGTTTTCATCTTCTGTAAAATTTACTGAAGTAGAACTTTTTGACACTGAAAATGAATTAGAACAAAAGGATTTAGAAGTGCCCATAGATCAAATTCAACAAAGGTTAAACGAACGAATCTCTAACCTTAGATCAGATGAATCTAAAGAAAGCTCGTCAGAACTTAAATCGACAGGAATTACAAAAGCCGAACAAGAGGCTATTGATAGGGTTGTAAAAAAGGAACTAGCTGATCTTGAGTCTAAAGAGATGGACAGGCTTTCTCAAGAAAAAAAGAAGTTTGACACCGTAGGTCTTCCTGATGAGAGTGGTCACTCAATAGTAGATACTATGGATGATTGGGATAAGAAGTACGAGGGCAGGGTGACGGTAAAATTTGACCTTGAAAACCGCAGTGCACAGCATCTAGATGTTCCTGGATATCGGTGCAAGGGTAGGGCAGATATTATTGTAAGTATAGTTGTAGATGATGATGGAAAAATAGTGAGCGCCGACCTTGTTAGTGGAGCTAAACCTAATTCTTGCTTTGCTGAAGCAGCGCTAAAATCTGCTAAAAGTTCTAGGTTTTATGCAGCTTCAGACGCCCCAAGGCGCCAATCTGGAACCCTTACTTATGCTTTCGTAGCTCAGTAGCTCCACGTTCAGCATACTCCTTTAAGTAAGAGTATTTTTCTGTCAGATTGCCATTTAAGTCAGTCTCTCTAGCACCCTCTAAAATGCCATCTTTATCGCCATTTATTAGCAGAGGAATCACGTGCTTCATCATCTCTATCCCAAACCCCTCAGACGCATCCCTTGGTAACTCACAAGGTAGGTTGTCTACTGCCATGACAGTAATGCTTCCAGGTGCATCGAAAGCGCATTCCTCTTCTTTTTGGGGATTATAACCGTAAAGAGGATTTGCTACCGAAGAAGGTCTAATAGTGCAAGCCACAGGACCATCAATGTCACAGCTTATATCGGCAACAACCTTGATCCTTAACTCAGGATCCTTAAGGTCATCTCTAGTAATTATATAAGGAGATCCCTCTGCGTAGTAATGCCCTGCGATAAACATGTCTGCTGCTTTGGCATATTTTAAAAAGCAAGATCTATAGTCAGATGGGTCTTTTTTGAAGGACTCTCTATCAAAGCCATATCCATCTTTTCTTTCATTGTAATCACTCAAGCCCAAATGGGTGTATACNGCACCTCCTTCAAATTCCTCACTAAGGAATTCATCTTTATCAACTTGCAGCACTCCTACAGTATCTAATAGTTCCGCAGCTCCTTTTCCTACACGTCCAAACCCAGTCAGCGCAATCTTCATTCCGTCGGGGAAAGCTAAAGCACTAGCTGATTTTATCATTTCGCTTAGGTCCTTGCATTCTATAGCTTTGGGTAGTTCGAAGCACTTTTCTCTCATCCCCCATGCCCTTAGACCGTTATATGCTCCAACGATACCAGCCCAACGCCCAAACCCAATTATTCTCCTACCATCTTGTCTCTTTAGCATTTCATAATCTATAAGACTAACCTTCTTTTCGAGTATTGCAGCTAAGAGCTGAGCATTATAGGATTGCATCTTATATGTATGAGAAAAGAAAAGGAAGGTCTTACCAGGAACTAGGTCTTTGATATTCACTTCCTTTACTCCAATTAATATGTCACAGTCGCTTACATCATGGACAACATCCATCCCGTATTCAATGTATTCTGAGTCTTTTATTCTTCTTACTTCTGAGGTTTGGACTACAAGTTCAACATCAGGCCAACGGTCTCTAAATTCTATACATTGCTCAGGAGTTAGCGCCACTCTTTCATCCGGCGGAACCTTTCCCTCTCTAAGTAGTCCAATTTTCATAGTCGCAATTTACTCAATCACCCTACCTTTGTCTTCATATTTACTTGTTCTTTGTTTTTTGGGGCCGATCTTGGATTTGACAGCAAGATGGTTAAGTGTGCAAGCATGTCGAGCTCTTAGTTTTTCAGCTCGTTAATCTCGAATTTCTGAAGTCAGAAATGACAACAATTCCTACGCGCTCGCAGCCTAATCGACTCAGTTGATTAGGCCTAATTCTAGCCCTCATAGGGCAGAACGAGCTATCCCGATATCACGTACGGACCCTTCCGCGATATCATGGGGTATCAGGTAAATGGGACTAGTTAAGGGAGCGTTCTTCTCCCAGTACGAAACTCAAAGGAACTAAGCTTAAATTTTTGTGTCTAGTTCTTAATTTAAGTCGAAAACAAAAATTAGACTAAACATGTAGAACCCACCCTTTTCCCTTGTTTGGACGGGGGTTCGACTCCCCCCGGCTCCACTTAGTAATAATCACGAGGAAAAAGACTATATTTATTAGATAGAGTAAGACTTTTAGTTAATAATTTAGTAATAATAGTCAAATATTTGATCAACGGTTTGGCTAAACTGCTTTTTAATACAGTTAGGTTTTTTGCTGTAATTCGTTTTTATTCTTTAAACTTTACCACATCAGCTTTGTCTGCTTGTCCTTTATTTAAGAAGAGAATTAACCCATCAGCTTGAGGATATTCTTTCTTAGCATTTTTTATTAAGCGTTTACGAACATCTTCATATTGTGATCCACCAAATCCACCTGTATTACTCTTAACAGTTCCTAAGTATTCATAAGATTTTACAGGTTTACTATCTGTAAAAATTAATAAACCCTCGAATTGATTGACTTCTGATGTATTGTTTTTAATATCATAGACCGCTGAGTAAGTGAATGCAAATAGGCTCGATAAGCTCAAAATAAGGATAATTCCAAATAGTATTTTTTTCATTTCATAATTATTAATGTGCTACAACGAATNGGAAAACGTAATGCTTTTATTTCTTATCTAGGTAGTATGGTTTAAATTTCTAATTAAAACTTATTTTATCTGATTGTAAACTGTTCGAAATCTGTCTTTTGGATGTACTAAGCTATTAATTTTCTTAAGGATTAGAGTTATTCATTGCTACTTTATTTAGCATTGAATTTTATACTGAGGGAATTAACGCAATGCCTTGTGTTTTCAGATGTGAACCCTTCGCCTTCAAATACATGACCAAGGTGACCGTCGCAATTAGAACAGCATATTTCTACTCTAATCATTCCAGCAGAATTATCTTGGTGTCTAGTAACAGCTCCTTCTATTTCTTTGTCAAAGGAGGGCCATCCACATCCCGAATTAAATTTAGCGTCTGACTTGTATAGCTCCGAACCGCATGCTCTACAGCTATATATTCCTTCTTCATAATGCTCATTATACTCACCAGAAAACGGGCTTTCAGTACCTTTATTTACAATTACATATTTCTCAATAGGACTTAGCCCCTTTAAATGCTTTTCTTCCACTTACTTTACCAAGATTTTTATTAAAAATATTATTACTTACGTCGTTAGCTTTAATAAAAGTAAAAAGTTCTCAAAGCTTTACTATTATTAAATGTAGTTTAATTTAGACAGATGTCAATATACATTCGTGAAGGAGTCAGAGAGGACCTGCCAGAAGTTGTTGCTATGATTAAGGAGTTAGCCGACTATGAAAGGGCCTTAGATGAAGTAAATATTACGGTTGATGAGTTAGAAAGAGATGGGTTTGGTAATCACCCTTATTTTTGGATTTTGATTGCTGAAATTGATGGAGAAATTGCCGGTTTGGCCTTTTATTTTATTAGGTATTCTACTTGGAAGGGTAAATTACTTTACTTAGAAGATTTTGTTGTCAAAGAGAAGTTTAGAAGGCAAGGAGTAGGGACTTTGCTTTTCGATGAGCTCAAACACAAAGTGAAAGACGAGTGTCTTGCCGGATTAGTTTGGCAAGTTCTCGATTGGAATGAGCCGGCTATAAAATTTTACAAAAAACNAGGAGCCCAAATCTCCTCAGGGTGGCTGGACGGAAAACTCTAAGACTTCAAAAAGCAACCTTATAATTTTTTAGCCGTCTTATTGATAGATGTTACACATCTCATGCCTTAAGATTGTATCAGGAGCTCTTTCTCATCCTTGTTTATTCTTTAAATCCTATTAGTATGGCATATATTTTATTCCTTTTAGTCTATTGTTCTTTTGTTGCAATTATTGAATCATCCTTTGATGACATGCTCTTTAAGTAATAAGTAAGAGATTAAAGCATAAGGAATGATAATCTTTGAAGCCAAATTATTTTCTCTAATTATATTACTCTACTTTTTTAGTCTAAACTCAAACGCTCAACTCACAGGTTGCGCAAGTATAGACCTTGGTCCAGATTTGAGTATCAATTGTAATGATGGTTGCGTCTCATTGAGTGCAGAATTACAGCAAGTAGGTCAAACCATACAGTACGACATCTTCTCCATTTCTAACAATCCCCCGTATCCATATGGTCAAGGAATGGTTGCTTTTGTTGGCGATGATGATATTTGGAGTGAAGCAATTGATTTACCATTTGACTTTTGCTTTTTTGGAGACACATATGAAGAAATTGTGATAGGTACAAATGGTGTGTTATCGTTTGACCCATGGTTGGCAGGTAGCGACTGTGCTTGGGAATTTGATCAACAAATGCCCAACGCTGGCAACATGCCATACCAGAATTCAATAAATGGTGCTTATCATGACATAGATCCATCTATAGGAGGAGAAATTAGATATGCAGTGCTAGGAGATTACCCATGCAGAGCATTCATAGTTAGTTTTTACAACGTGCCGCATTATCAGTGTAACAGTATCTATACAACCCAACAAATCGTACTATACGAGACAACAAACATAATAGACGTTTATATAGATAATAAACCAACTTGCAATAGTTGGAATAGTGGAAACGCTATAATTGGAATCCAAAACCAAGCAGGTTCTATTGCATATGTTCCACCAAATAGAAACACAGGATCTTGGTCTGCATCTAACGAAGCTTGGAGGTTCTCGCCAAGTGGTTCGAGTGTTTATGAAGTTACTTGGTATAACGAGGAAGGTGAGGAGGTAGGAACTGGCGAGAATATTGATGTTTGTCCAACTCAAAGCACAACTTACACGGCGGAAGTAGTCTACGATACATGCAACGGAACTCAGATAGAAGAAACTGACGAAATTTTCTTGGAAGTGCTTGGTGAAGTTACAACATCTCTTACTTCTATAGTTTCTTGTGATCCTGTCAGTTGGAATAACGTCAACTACAATTCAACGGGAGTTTATACATACACTACAGAAAATTCTATGGGATGTGATTCCGTTGCAACTCTTGACCTTGTGGTTCACCTGGCCACTTATTCTATAAATACAGCTATAGAGTGCAACGAGTACTTATGGAATGGCCAAACTTATGATGAATCAGGAACCTACCAATACATTTCCATGGATGTAAACGGCTGTGATAGCGTGGCTACTTTAAATCTTGAAATCACTTTGCCAACATCATCATTAACAGATGTAGAAGCATGTAATGAATACACATGGAATGGTACGACTTTTACCTCGTCTGGGCTATACGATTATTCAGAACTCAACTCATTAGGTTGCGATTCAACAGCAACCTTAGATCTTACAATTAATATGTCTTCTTTTTCGAATTATGAAGTATATGCATGCGAGCCATATACATGGAATGGAATAACATATGATGTATCAGGCACCTATGAATTTATGACTATTAACGAAAATGGTTGTGATTCTACAGCCACTCTTGACTTATCAATAGATGCGTCTACAACATCGTACAGCACAGTAAATGCTTGTGAAAATTATTTTTGGAACGGAACGAATTACACCACTTCAGGGTTATACGAATACAATACAGTCAATGCTGCTGGATGTGACTCAATTGCTACTTTGGACTTAGTTGTTAATTTCAATTCTTCATCATTCAACAATGCAACTTCTTGCGGGGAGTACATGTGGAATGGAGAGACCTATTATTCTTCTGGTAGCTACACTTATTTTACTATGAATTCAAATGGTTGTGACAGCTTGGCTTATTTGGATTTGGAAATTGTACATCCAACGGCATCATTTACTTATATCGATGCGTGCGATCAGTTTACTTGGAATGGAGAAACGTTTACTGAGACTGGAGTGTATTCTTTTGAAACCGTGAATTCTGTAGGTTGCGATTCAATAGTTTCGCTGGATTTATACTTATATCCCGCAGGCCAAACCACAACTGAAGTTGAAGTCGAAGCTTGCAATGAATTTACTTGGAATGGCGAGACATATAAAGAAAGCGGTGATTTCATTTACACAACACAAAATGAAAATGGCTGCGACAGTACAACAATTTTGCACCTAACTATTTACACAGATAACATCTTTGTGCCAAATGTATTCACCCCTGATAATGACGGAGTAAATGATTCATTTGCCCCTGTTAGTGAAAACGTAGAACTATTGAAGTTGATGATTTACAACAGATGGGGAAATCAGGTGTTTTACACAGAGAGCATGGATGAGGTTTGGGATGGGACATATCAAGGAGGTGATTATTTATGTGCAGATGGAGTATACACTTGGTACATTTCCTACAAATGCCTCGCTGAGAGACATGAAAAATATGGCCATGTGAACCTCTTAAGGTGATCGTTTGTAAATTTGAGACATGCCACTACTTCCCCTTAAAGCTCTACACATAATTTTTATAGTTACTTGGTTTGCGGGACTTTTCTACATTGTTAGACTTTTTATTTATCAATGTGAAGCCCAAACTAGACCTCCACAAGAGCGCGACATCCTAACCAAGCAATTCAAGCTTATGAGCCGAAGGTTGTGGAAGGGTATTACTTGGCCATCAGCAATTCTTACTGCTATCACAGGTCCATGGTTACTTATGCAGATCCCAGGCTATCTAGATCAGCCGTGGATGCACCTTAAGTTATCATTGGTAGTTCTTCTGTATGCCTACCACCTTTACTGCCATAAAATTTTCAGTGAGCAGCAAAAAGACAAGTACAAATTGGATTCAACTCAACTCAGAATTTGGAACGAGGTGGCTACGCTTTTTCTATTTGCAATTGTGTTCCTCGTTGTATGCAAATCACTAACTAATTGGACTGTTTATGGCTTAGGCCTTGGAGCGCTTGCTTCTACATTGCTCATTGCTATCATTGCATATAAGCGCAATAGAAACAAAGCTAACTAAAAAGTTAGATCGTCATAGAAAACACCCTAGTCTGTGGTGCTTTTCTTATTAAATGTAAGTCAAACGCCATACAGATATTCCTAATAAAGGGCCTCCCAACTTCGTGTACTTGAAGATAATCTGAGCCTATCTCTATTAGTCCGTCATCCTCCATTTCCTTTAGCCTAGATAGCGTATCTCCGAGCTCTGGAAATTGCATCGCTGGGTCGCTAAAGTCAGTTCTAAGGTGACACATGATGTTAAGTATATGCTTACGTATCACTAGATCCTCATCGCTAAGCACATGCCCCCTAAAAATCGGAATCTCACCATTTGCAATTTGCTGCTCATAGCCTTCAACAGTTTTTACATTTTGGGCGAAATTGTACCATGAGTCACTAATGGATGACATCCCTAATCCAATCATAAGCTGTGTCTTTCCAGATGTATATCCCATGAAGTTTCTGTGCAAAGTTTTATTCTCAACTGCCTTGTAAAGTCCGTCAGTTTTAAGCGCGAAGTGATCCATCCCGATCTCCTCATAACCAAGCTCTAAAAACCTCTTCTTGCCGTATTCATAAAGCTCGCGTTTCACCTCGTCCTTGGGTAAATCTGCATCTGAGTACCCTCTTTGGCCTAGCCCCTTAATCCAAGGAACATGGGCATAACTGTAAAACGCAATTCTTTCAGGCAAAAGCTCCGATGTCTTCTCTATCGAATCCTTTATGCTATCAAGAGTTTGATGAGGAAGGCCAAACACCAAATCATGACTAATCGAATTATACCCAACCTCTCTACTCTTATCAGTCACCTCTTTTACTTGTTCGAAGGATTGGATGCGGTTGATTGTCTTTTGGATTAAAGGGTCGTAATCCTGCACCCCAAAACTATTCCTCCTAAACCCCAGTTCATATAGCTTCCTAAGATGCGCTTCTGTGGTGTTGTTAGGATGCGCTTCGAAGCTAAATTCATAATTATCAGTCTTCTCGGCCTTTTCTAGAATCCCGCTTATCAACTTCTCCAAATTATCGGGACTAAAAAACGTAGGCGTACCCCCGCCCAAATGAATCTCCTTTAACCTAGGTGTCCCCTGAAATACTTCAAGGTATAAATCCCACTCTTTCAGAACCGCCTCTATATAAGGCGACTCCACAATATGCCTCTTTGTAATACGCTTGTGGCAACCACAAAAAGTACACAAACTCTCGCAAAAAGGCAGGTGTATATAAAGGCTAATCCCCTCATCTTCATTACTCTCGGAAAAAGACATAGCAACAGAATCCAACCACTGAGCCTTATTTATGCTATCCTCGCTCCAATAAGGAACGGTGGGGTAGCTGGTATACCTTGGGCCGGGAATATTGTATTTCTGAATAATGCTCTTCAACTTATCAGTCTTTTTTCAAAAGTCTAACCGCGTCTCTAGAAAAATATGTAGCTATTAAATCTGCACCAGCCCTCTTAAAGCTCAACAAGCTTTCCATGATGGCTGTATCTTCGTCTATCCAACCCTTAGCTGCAGCAGCCTTTATCATTGCGTATTCGCCACTAACGTGGTAAACACTCACGGGGACTTCAGACACCTGTTTCACGCGGTGCACCATGTCCAAGTAAGGCAATCCAGGCTTCACCATCACCATGTCAGCGCCCTCCTCGATATCTAGTAAAGCCTCCTTAACGCCCTCAATAGCATTAGCGGGATCCATTTGGTATGTCTTCTTATCCCCAAAACCAGGAGCAGAATCCAAAGCGTCTCTGAAAGGTCCATAAAAGCTAGAAGCGTACTTTGCACTGTAGCTCATTATCCCAGTGTTCTCAAACCCCTCCTCGTCCAAACGGTTTCTTATAGCTGCCACACGTCCATCCATCATATCACTTGGCGCCACAAAGTCTGCCCCAGCTCTTGCATGACTCAATGCCATCTCAGCCAATACGTCTACAGTCTTATCATTCACAATTTCTCCTTCCTCAACAATTCCATCATGTCCAAACGAACTATACGGGTCCAGAGCAACGTCAGTCATAACTACCATTCCTGGAACAGCAACCTTGATCGCCTTGACTGCATCTTGCATCAGTCCTTCATAATTTACGGCCTCAGTCCCAGCATTATCCTTTAAATCATCGCTAACCTGAACGAATAAAAGCACAGACTTCAATCCCATAGCCCAAAGCTCTTTCACGTCCTCCACCGTCAAATCAATGCTTTTTTTGAAATATCCTGGCATCGATGGTATTTCCTTGTCCTGCCCTTCTCCTTCAAGGATAAATAGGGGAGTTATCAAATCGTTTGGGCTAAGGCTATTCTCAGCTACCAATGCCCTAACTGCAACACTTGTCCTAAGCCTCCTTGGCCTTTTAACTAACTTATTCATCTTGTGTAGTTTTTCACAGCGTTTACAAAGGCCTGAGCGTGCTCCACAGGAATGTTCGGCAAGATGCCATGGCCCAAATTCGCGATATATCTATCCTTTCCAAACCCGTCTATCATCTCCTTAACACCCCTCTCAATTTCGGCAATGGGCGACAAAAGCCTCGACGGATCAAAGTTCCCTTGAAGGGTTATTCTATCACCCGTCCATTCTCGCGCTTTTTTTGGTGTTATCGTCCAATCTAACCCAACAGCTCTCGCTCCGCTTGTAGCCATACTATCAAGCGCAAACCAACAGCCCTTACCAAACACTATCACTGGCGCTTCGTCCTTGACTGCATCGATTATCTGCTGAATGTATTTCCAAGAAAATTCTTGGTAATCTGTGGGGGAGAGCATTCCGCCCCAGCTATCGAAGATTTGGACTGCGTCAACACCATTTTTCACTTTAGCCTTGAGGTAAGCAATTGTAGTGTCGGTTATTTTCTGTAGTAAAGTATGTGCTGCCTTTGGTTGAGAAAAGCAAAATCCTTTTGCCTTGTCGAAAGACTTAGATCCCTGACCTTCTATAGTGTAGCAGAGTATAGTCCAAGGTGAACCACCAAATCCAATTAATGGTACTTCATCGTCGAGTTCCGCCTTAGTCATTTTTATAGCATCCATTACGTATGACAGCTCCTCCTCAGCATTAGGAACAAATACTTTTTCGACGTCAGCAGCAGATCTTACAGGATTTTCAAGCCAAGGTCCAACACCAGCCTTCATCTCGAAGTTAATGTTCATTGCTTGAGGGACAACTAAGATGTCTGAAAACAGTATTGCTGCGTCAGTCCCAACTTGTTTTATGGGCATTACAGTTATCTCAGTAGCTAATTCAGGAGTTCTGCAACGAGTGAAGAAATCGTATTGTTCTTTGAGTTTCATAAAGTCGGGTAGATAACGACCTGCTTGTCGCATCATCCAAACTGGAGGTCTATGTACCTCTTCGCCTCTTAGTGCTCTTAAAAATAAATCGTTCTTCATTTTAATGCTTCAATAGTTGTCTCTACGACTGATTCAATTGTACTCTCTTTTGAGATTTGAGTTATAACACCGTGCTTCAAAGCTTCCTTTTCAGTTGTTTGGCCTATGCAAATTGCATTGCCAGTATATGAATTTGAACTAAAAAAGCTCTCAACTCCACTTGGGCTGTAAAACAGTGCTGCTTCGAAATCACCCTTTATTTCTGATGGAGTTAAAATTGTGTTGTATGCTTCAATTATTTCAAGATCTGTTGCTTTGAATGCATTTTCTACTTCGGGCATCCTTCTACTGCCACAAACAAAAGTTGCAGGCTTCTCAAGTGAGCTAACTTCCTTAGCCATTGCTTTAGAATTCTCAAAAATTCCTGCAACGTTTCCTCCATACGCCTCGATAGCTTTTGCAGTCTTAGAACCAACGCAATACACGGACTTACCTTCAAAATTAATTCCTTCGTACAACGCATTTTTACTGCTAATCATAACTATTTGATTAGTAGTTTTATTAAGGTTGTCAGTAAATCTTATAGAAATAAAATCTCGATGAAATAGTTCAATCCCAGCTTGTTCTAGTTTCTGAACCAATTCATTTGGCAGAACCTTGGTTGAAATGATTCTTTTGCTACTTGCCATCGAAGTGAGATTTAATTTTTGCCATTAATTCAGCTCCTCCATTTGCAAGAAGCTCTTCAGCAGCTCTTGCTCCATCTTCAGCAGTTGCATTATCCCAAACCTTTTCAATCCTCAATTCCTTAGCCCCGCAAAGTGAATTAAGAACTCCAGTAAATTTCACCGTTCCTTTTTCCACTTCGGCTAGAGCACCAATTGGTGCGGTACAGCCACCTTCTAGCGTTCTTAAGAACGCTCTTTCAATACTAGTTTCAAGTTGAGAGTCGGGGTGATTTAATTCTGAAACATTTTCGTACAGTTCTTGTTTTTCTTCAAGCCCTACAATCAATAGTGCTCCTTGGGCTGGAGCTGGAGTCATCCAGTCTAATACTTCATGATTTTCAGGTAGTACGCCAATCCTTTCTAGTCCTGCCTTTGCAAATATTGCTCCATACCATTTGCTGCCTTTAACTTTGGCAAGCCTTGTATTTACGTTTCCTCTAAGGCCCACAATTTCACATTCAGGATTCCTATTGAGCCATTGAGCTTTGCGCCTAAGTGACCCTGTTGCTATTGTGTTGCTTCCACCAGGGCCTTTTACTAAAATGTCTTTTACTTCTCCTCTTTCCAATACTGCATATTCAGAAATACCCTTAGGCAAAAGTGTTGGCACATCCTTCATGCTATGAACGGCCAAATCTATTTCTTCGTTGAGCAATGCAATGTCAAGAGTTTTAGTGAATACTCCTGTTATACCTAGTTCGTAGAGAGGTTTGTCGAGAATAATGTCTCCCTTTGATTTGATCTTAACTATCTCTGATTCAAAGCCCAAACCCTCCAATAAACTACGCACTTTTTCAGCTTGCCAAAGAGCAAGTGAGCTTTCTCTACTACCTATCCTAATCATTTTGCAGGAGTTAGTTCGTCTAGCTTGAAAATATCTTGGATAGCTTCTATTTCTACTTCTTGCTTTGTGCTTTTATTGCGCAAATGATTTGCTATCTGTCCAGTAATCTTTTGGACTAGTTTATCAGTTACAGCTATGATACTATCGTGCTGTGATGTGTCTACATCCTTGAGCATTTTCCCAAGTTCGTTGTCCTTATAACCCTTAAGCCTAGTGTTTAATGCGTGGAGTACTGGAACAATTTTTCTTGAATCTTGCCACTCTACAAATTCTGCGTATTCCTCTTTTAAAATGTCTAGCGCCTGAGGTAGATGGGTGAGTCTATCTGCGAGTACTTTGTTTGCAATTTGGCTTAACTCATCTAGGTGAACAAGCTCAACGCTATCCAGTTCTCCAGCAGATGGTTCGACGTTTCTAGGAAGACTTAGATCAAGTATTAGTAGGGACTTATTCCTTCCCTCTAGCATCTCTTTAGTGATAGTTGGTCTTGGTGATCCGGTAGCAACAAACATTATGTCTGATGCATCTAATTCACTCTGAAGGTCTTGAATATCCTTGCTTACAACGCTGTATTTTTCGCTTAGGTTTTCTGCCTTCTCAACACTTCTATTGATGAGTGTGATGCTGTTATGTTTAGAGTGCTTAACTAAATTTTCACATGTATTGCGCCCCATTTTCCCAAGGCCAAACAACAAGATCTTTTTCTCACTTAACTCTTCTACATTTTCTCTTATATACTGTACACCGCTAAAGGAAACAGAAGTTGCTCCCGAGCTCAAATTAGTTTCGCTCTTAATTCTCTTGCTCGCTTTTATAACAAGACTAACTAATCTGTCTAAGAATGCCTTGGAACTTGCGCATTCTATGCTGAGAGCAAATGCCTTTTTTACTTGGCCTATGATTTCAAAGTCTCCAATAATTTGAGAGTCCAATCCACATCCAACAGAAAACAAATGCTTTACTGCACTTCGTCCTTCTTTCACGAAAGCAATATCTGAAAGAAGATCTTTAGGGCCTCCACTAAATTCTGCTAAAGATTCAATTAGTGAACTTGAGTGTAGATTTTCACAGTAGACCTCTGTTCTATTGCAAGTTGAAATCACCAGGATGTTATCTACACCAAGATTTTGTAGGTGGTGAATAAGCCTCTTTTGAGAGTCTATACATAAACTGTATAAGCCACGAGTTTGGGTTTCAGTTTTTTTGTAGGAAACCCCAATTACTACATAGCTATGATTCAGATAGTTATTCTTCATTATATCGCTAGAAGGACCTAGCCTTAATGCAAAAATAAATTCTCACATAAATGATAAAATAACGGTGATAGGACTTTTAATAGCACAATAGGAATTTGGAGTACAGCACACTACCTTTGAGCCTTGTTTTATTGACAAAAAACTTGGTTTTTGAATATAATTTAAATCAATTCTAAATAATGAAAGAGCATATATTAAATATCGCTGAAAGTTCTTCAGGATTATCTAGGCTTGATGATGGACTGATGTTGCTCAACGTCAATCACTTGGAAAGTGGAACTAACTTTAAATGGGAGGGTTTGACTTCTGATTATATTCAGTTTCATTTTGGGCTTAAAGGAGAATCAAAAGTTCATTTTCACAATAAGAGCTACACAATTGATTTAAAACAGGAGCAGAGTCTGTTGTTGTATAATCCAAATCAAGATCTTCCACTTGATCTTGAAATACCAAATGGAGCTAGCGTAATCTCTTTATTTGTAAAAATTGAATTGTTTCACAGTTTCTTCTCTGAGGTTGCGGATCACATCCCTTTTTTAAATGAAGAACACAGAAATAAAAAGTATTATGATCAGAGCTCTATTTCGCCTGAGACAATTTTAGTACTTAATCAAATCAATAAACTCAAATTCCAAGACCACTTACAGCAGTTGTATCTAAAGGGTAAAGCGTACGAGTTAATTAGCGTTTACTTCAACCAAAGTGCAGAGGACCCAAGGTCTTGTCCGTTTTTAATGGACGATATATATCTGGGAAAGGTTAAGCAAGTCAAGGATATCGTTGTGGAAAGAATAACTTCTCCTCCAACTCTCAATGAACTTTCAGAAGAAGTAGGGTTGAATCTCAAAAAACTAAAGCAAGGTTTTAAGCAGGTTTACGGTTCTTCTGTTTTCAATTTTTTGTTTGATTACAAAATGGAGTATTCTAGAAAACTACTAGATTCTGGTAAGTACAATATCAATGAAGTGGGAGAAAAGGTTGGGTACAGTACTGCGAGTCATTTTATTGCTTCTTTCAAAAAGAAGTATGGGATAACGCCAAAAAAATATGTTATTTCTCAAAATCGAATTCGTTAATTTAATTTGAGTATGCAACCATTGTGTGATTATTATCGATTCATATTTATAATTAATATATAATGAAGTTTAAAACAGGAGTTTTATTGGTCAACCTTGGTACACCGGATAGTCCAAAAACTAAAGATGTTAGAAGTTACTTATTTCAATTTTTAAATGATAAAAGAGTTATAGATTTTCCACTTTTACTCAGATGGATACTGGTCAATTTATTTATTGTTCCATTTAGAGCGCCAAAATCATCAAAGATTTACAAAGAATTATGGACGGAAAATGGTTCTCCAATTTTATTTCACACTCAAAACTTAAAAAATAAACTTCAAAATAAACTAGGGAAAGAATATCATGTGGATTTCGCAATGCGATATAAAAACCCTTCTTTAAAAAAGGTTTTGGAGAGTTGGAAAACTAAAAATTTTAAACAAATTATAATTCTACCTCTTTTCCCTCAATACGCATCAGCAACAAATGGCTCTGTAGTTGAGTTAGCAATGCAAGAAATGAAAAATTGGTGGGTAATACCAGAAATAACATTTGTCTCTCAATTTTTTGATCACGACTTGTTTATACAATCGTTTTTTGAAAATGGAAGTAAATATAATTTAGATGAATATGATCATGTGTTATTTAGTTTTCATGGTTTGCCTGAGAGGCATGTAGATAAAGTTTATAACAATAGCTTGTGTTCTGATAATAACTGTGAATCCGGAATTAGCGATGATAATTTGTTTTGTTATAAAGCAAGTTGTTATGAAACAGCATTTAGAATATCAGAAAAATTAAACCTAAATAAGTCAAATTATACAGTTTGCTTTCAGTCAAGGTTAGGTCGAGGATGGCTTGAGCCTTTTTCTGATGTTATAATAGAAAATCTTGCAAAGGAGGGGAAAAAGAAAATTTTAGTTTTTTCTCCAGCATTTGTGGCTGATTGCCTCGAGACAATTATTGAAATTGGTGATGAATATCAGGAAATTTTTGAAGAAAACGGTGGTCAAAAAGTTCAACTTGTAGAAAGTTTGAATGATAATGATACTTGGGTTGATTGTCTTGAACAAATTATACTAAAACGTACAATTTAGATTTTGCTATGAGGTATGAGAGATCTTCTAAACTGTTTTTGCAAGCAAAAAACAAAATTCCTGGGGGTGTAAATTCCCCTGTTAGGGCTTTTAAGTCTGTTGGCGGAACACCAGTGTTTATGGAAAGTGCAAAAGGTGCCTATCTATTTGATGTAGACGGAAACAGCTACATTGATTATATTAATTCTTGGGGGCCTCAAATTCTTGGCCACGCTTTTGAACCAGTTATTAATGCTATTAAGGATGTAGCTGAAAAGGGAACTTCGTTTGGCACTCCTTCAGAAGTAGAAGTTGAAATAGCGAATCTTATCACTTCTATGGTTCCTGGCATAGACCAAATCAGAATGGTAAATTCTGGCACTGAAGCTTGTATGAGTGCGATACGTCTTGCTAGGGGATATACAGGAAGAGAAAAGATTATTAAGTTCGCAGGTTGTTACCACGGTCATAGCGATGCATTTTTGATTGCAGCTGGCTCAGGGGCGATGACTTTTGGTACACCAAATAGTCCAGGTGTTACTCAGGGTACAGCAAAGGACACAATACTAGCCGAATACAATAATCTGGAAAGTGTAGATTCCATTGTTTCAGAGTTTAGTGAAGACATAGCAGCAATTATTCTTGAACCTGTAGCGGGAAATATGGGGTGTATTCCCCCTGCACCTGGCTTTTTAGAATCTCTACGATCAATATGTACTGAGTATGGGATAATGCTCATTTTTGACGAGGTTATGACTGGATTCCGTATAGCTCCAGGTGGAGCTCAGGAATACTTTGGAGTTACTGCAGATATAGTTTGCTTCGGTAAGATTATAGGAGGTGGATTACCAGTAGGAGCATTTGCTGCAAGGTCTGAGATTATGAATTATCTAGCTCCAACTGGTCCAGTATATCAAGCAGGGACATTGAGTGGAAATCCACTCGCAATGGCAGCGGGATACACTATGCTTAAGACTTTAAACAACAATAACTTTGTTTATGTTGAATTAGAATCTAAAACAGCTTTGCTTGAAAATGGGTTGAGAGATGTTTTAAATGAAAAATCACTAGCACACCAAATTAATAGAGTCGGATCTATGATTTCAGTTCATTTCTGCGACAATCCAGTCGATGATTTTGAAAGTGCAAAAACAGCAGATAACGATGTGTTTAAGAGATTTTTCCATCACATGCTTGACAACGGCATTTATCTTCCTCCATCTGCATATGAAACGTGGTTTATTTGCAATGAAATATGTGATAAGGAAATATTTAGGACTCTGGAAGTAGTGAGAGGATTTGAGCAAATTTAAATCATGTGATATTAATCTTTGATTAACTTGCAGTTTTACTGATATTTAGAGAAATGAAAAATTTAGTTCTTTTAACTGCCCTTTTAGTTTCATTAAATGCTTTAGGTCAAAGCGAAACAGAAGAGCGCCCAGTTCGCGTGTGTGAAACCATGCCTAAACTTGCAACTTGTGCAGACGAGGATAAAGTACAGGCTGATAGATGTACCCAAATGACTGTAATACAGCTTGTGGCTGATGAGATCTCTTATCCAAAAGAGGCAAAGTCTAAGGGAATTTCAGGAACAGTGTACGTTAGTTTTATCGTTGAAAAAGATGGTACTGTAAATGACATTAAAGTATTAAGAGGCGTTGGAGATTCTCCTGCTGCTCTTGCGCTATCAACTGAAGCTATGAGAGCTGTTGCTACTCTTCCAGAGTTTATGCCCGGATTAAATGATAAAGGCGAAGCTGTAAGAGTAAATATGGTCAGCCCAGTTAGATATTTGCTGGATGAATAATATTTTCAGGAATATCTTAGGAGTTAAAAACCTTTGTTTAAGAAAGAATTAACGCGTCAGAATTATCTGGCGCGTTTTTGATTTTTGGAAAAACAGTTAGCTCTTGAGCATGGTGTTTTTCCATTAATGTTAATTGATATATATGTATATAAATTATATACATATTATAGAAAATTACAACTATATGCTAACTTGTACAAATGATTCACGGAACGCATAACGCAGAGCATGATAAGAGGAATAAAAATGTGTTTATCTCAATAAATGGAGAGTTGTTCCCTCGCTCTGAAGCTAAGATTTCTGTTTTTGATAGTGGTTATTTAGTTGGTGATGGAGTATGGGAAGCTATGAGACTGTACAATGGAAAATTGGCGTTTGTGGATTTGCATCTTGATAGGCTTTGGGCTGGTGCGGCAGCAATTAATTTGGTCTTGCCCTTTACTAGAAAAGAGTTGCTTCAATCAGTCCAAAATGTATTGAACGCAAACTCTATGGAGAGTGATGTTCACTTAAGAATCATGGTTACTAGGGGTATTAAAAAAACTCCATCACAGGATCCAAGGTTGACAATAAGCGGTCCTAACGTTGTAATTATAGCTGAGCATAAAAAAGCTAGCGAAGAGTCCCGAAAAAAAGGGATTTCGTTGTTTACTAGTACAATTAGAAGAGGATCGCCAGATTATCTAGATCCAAGGCTCAATTGCCACAGCAAGCTTCATGAAGTACAGGCTTTAGCCCAAGCTCTAGAAGCAGGGGCTGATGAGGCTCTGATGCTTGATATAAGAGGGTTTGTTTCGACGTGTAATGCGACCAATTTTTTTATAGTTAGAGGAGATGAGGTTTGGACTTCCACAGGTGCATATTGCATGAATGGAATAACGCGACACAATATTATTAGAATTTGCAAGGAGAACGAAATCACTTGCTATCAAAAGGATTTTTCATTGTACGACGTTTACTCAGCAGATGAAGCATTTGTTACAGGAAGTTTTGGAGGATTAACACCTGTACGAAAAATAGATGGCCGAAACATAGGAACTGGTTCAGATGATTTAATGGTAAACAGGCTACAAAACCTATACAAAGAACTAATCTCAAATGATTAGTATAGCGAGAATATGTCTATGGTCAGGGCCAAGGAATATATCCACTGCACTAATGTATTCTTTTGCACAAAGACCCAAATGTAAGGTGTTTGATGAACCTTTATATGCACATTATTTAAGTAATATTTCTGAAGAGAAAAAGGCCAAACATCCTATGCACCTTGAAATACTCTCAACCATGGAAAATAATGGGGATAAAGTTGCAAGGCCTTGTGCTATCTGGCTTCATGAAATCATCTACTAGTGTAGTACATGAATTGCC
>PBEE01000019.1:0-30651 GCA_002717605.1 Crocinitomicaceae bacterium
TTGCTTTGTCCCCTTCTTTGTAAGAATGTGACTTTTAAAAGCGTGCTTGCGCTTAATCTTACCCGATGCTGTTAGCTTGAAGCGCTTCTTTGCGCTTGATTTTGTTTTCATCTTTGGCATGGCCTCAGATATTTTATGGATTTATAATTATTTCTTCTTTGGGTTGAACATGATAGTCATGCGCTTGCCTTCCAATTTTGGCATCTGCTCTACAGTACCAATATCTTCAAGCTCAGTGGCAAATCGAAGTAGAAGGATTTCTCCTCTCTCTTTGAAAATGATGGTCCTGCCTCTAAAGAACACGTAAGCTTTCACTTTAGCTCCATCCTCTAAAAACTTTCGCGCGTGCTTTAGTTTGAATTGGAAGTCGTGATCATCTGTGTTAGGGCCAAAGCGAATTTCTTTTACGACAACTTTCGCTTGCTTTGCCTTAATTTCTTTTTGCTTTTTCTTTTGCGCGTACAGGAATTTCTTATAATCAATAATTTTACAAACTGGAGGGTCAGCTTTTGGTGAAATCTCAACTAGATCAAGTTCTAGTTCATTTGCTAATGCCATTGCTGCCTGAATAGACATTACTGATGGCTCTACATTATCACCAACAACTCTCACTTGATTAGCAGTAATAAACTGATTAATCTTATGCTCGTTTTCTTTTCTAACCCTACCGCGGTAAGGGGTACGTTTCCTGCGTATTGCTATAACTCTATCTTTTAATTGTTCATAAACTATTTAACGGCAAGCATTTCCGCGATTTCAGAATTAATGTTTTCAGCAAAAGCTTCTATACTCATCGTACCGATATCACCCTCTCCATGCTTTCGCACTGAGACTGTTCCTTCGGATTTCTCGTTTTCTCCCACTATGAGCATGTAGGGAATCTTGTCTAATTCAGCGTCGCGAATCTTTCTTCCCACTTTTTCAGAGCGTGAATCTACGAGAGCGCGAATATCGGAATTTTCTAGCACTTTTGAAACATTTTCAGCGTAGTCATTGTATTTGTCCGATAATGCCAGTATTCTCGCCTGTTCCGGGGTTAACCAGAGAGGGAATTTCCCTGCACAATGCTCAATTAAAATGGCAACAAATCGCTCCATAGAGCCAAAAGGTGCCCTATGAATCATCACAGGCCTGTGTTTAGCGTTATCAGAACCAACGTATTCTAACTCAAATCTCTCAGGTAAATTGTAGTCAATTTGAACAGTACCAAGCTGCCATGTTCTGCCAATTGCATCACGAACCATAAAGTCAAGCTTTGGTCCATAGAATGCAGCTTCTCCATATTCCACTACAGTCTCTAATCCCTTTTCGTCCGCCACCTCTTTAATCGCTGTTTCAGCCTTATCCCAATTCTCGTCTGAGCCTATATATTTATCAGGGTTTTCTGAATCTCTTAAGCTTACTTGAGCCACGAAATCTTCAAAATTCAGAGTCTTGAAAATGTACAATACTAGATCTATTACGTTTCCAACCTCTTCTTTAAGCTGATCATTTGTACAAAATATGTGAGCATCGTCTTGAGTAAATCCTCTTACTCTTGTTAAACCGTGAAGTTCTCCACTTTGCTCATATCTGTAAACAGTACCAAACTCTGCAAACCTCACAGGTAAATCCTTGTAAGTCCTAGGTCTTGACTTGAATATCTCACAGTGGTGAGGGCAATTCATAGGTTTTAAAAGGAATTCCTCACCATCAGATGGGGTTTGAATTGGCTGGAAACTATCCTCTCCATACTTGGCATAGTGCCCTGAAGTAACGTATAAATCTTTTGATCCAATGTGAGGTGTAATCACTGTCTCATATCCAGATTTTCTTTGGGCTTCTTTAAGGAAGTTTTCAAGGCGCATTCTAAGATCTGCACCCTTTGGGAGCCAAAGTGGTAAACCTTGACCAACCCTTTTAGAGAAGTGAAACAAATCGAGTTCCTTACCTAATTTCCTATGATCTCTAGCCTTAGCTTGCTCTACCAATTCAAGGTAAGCTGCCAATTCTTTCTTTTTAGGGAATGTAATTCCATAAACCCTTGTGAGCTGCTTATTGTTTTCGTCTCCCTTCCAGTAAGCTCCAGCAATAGCTGTAACTTTTACTGCTTTTATAAAACCAGTATGAGGCATATGAGGTCCACGACACAAATCTGTGAATTCTCCTTGAGTATAAAGCGAAATCTCACCGTTCTCGAGGCGATCGAGTAAATCCAATTTATACTCATCCCCCTTTTCAGTGAAATACTCAACAGCTTCTGCCTTGCTTATTTCTTTTCTGATATATGGGTTCTTTTCTTTAGCTAGATCGAGCATTTTCTTCTCAAGCTCAGGAATATGAGCGTCTGTAAACTTGTGTTCACCAAAATCTACGTCGTAGTAAAAACCAAACTCTACAGGTGGTCCTACCCAAAATTTGATTCCATCAAACATAGATTCAAGGGCCTCTGCCATTAAATGAGCAGAACTATGCCACATGGTGCTTTTCCCCTCTTCGTCATTCCAAGTGAGGAGTTTTAAAGTAGATGATTCATTGATAGGGCGCTGAGGATCTACAACCTCCCCAGCCACTTCAGCAGCGAGCACATTTCGTGCTAAACCTTCGCTTATGCCTGTTGCGATATCTAAGGCAGTTGTACCTGCCTCTACTGATTTAATCGTCCCGTCTGGTAATTTAATGTCAATCATGAAGGGCAAAGATAACTTTTCTTTTGCTCAGTGCATACCTACTGAATACGGACTTTCTGCCATGACTTTACCTGCCAATAAATTTTAGCTTTTGCGACTACTTATTTTTCTGAATCAATTACACTAGAAACCAAATTGAATTTACTTACTCCATCTGCTTCTAAATCCTTCTGTATATGCATCATTTGATTTGAAGAAATTCCACTTTCAACATTGCAGTATCCTACTGGTCTTCTTATGTAGTCAACCTCTATCCTACTCATAATTAGCCTATACTTTTTCATATCAATGGCCTGCACAACATTAATACCACTAACATATTCAGCTGCTGTTGCTATTGCGCATGCGTGCATTGTTCATAAATGGTTTTAATTCTTTCTCTTGTTTGGGAGGTAGACTTTATACTTTTCGGGGCCTAATTCAACAACACTTATTCCATGCGGACTGTTAAATGGAATAACTTCATGCATAAGTCTTGAAAAAAACCAAGGGTTTCCTGATTTTTCCCAAACTTTTACAACTTCGTCTAACCTATCATATATCTAATTTTATTTGGGATTTTTCCATTGCGCCTTTTATATCTGGTTTAAAATAGTTTGGCCCCTTCATTACCTTTCCGTCTTCTCTGTAAATAGGGTTTCCATCAGCGCCAAGTTTAGACATATTGGACGCTTGAATTTCCATGAAAACATCTTCAATCACATCGTGCATTCCGTGTCTAAGAATTGTACCGCATAGGATATACAGCTGATCCCCCAATGCATCAGCAATTTCAACCATATCGCCTGCTTTAGCAGCTTCTAGGTACTCTTCATTCTCCTCTGCCATCAATCTATACCTAAGCATAACATCGTCTTCTGTGAGATTAGAGTTAGGCTTATCTGAGTTTGGGATTTTAAAAGAATCGTGAAATTCTCTTACAGCATTTATTACGTTTTGAAGTGATAAATTATTTTCCATAGGTCTAAAGTCTGACTTGCTAGACTTAAGCCCAAAACATAGAAAGATATGTTTCCCACCAATTCTTAACAAGATTTAAAAATATTGACTCCGATTATGGCTTTAATAAATAATATTTTAGCCAACGAAAATTTTTAAAATGACTGAAACAGCACCAGACATTCAATTGCTAAATGAGCAGGTTGAACAAGCAAGTCGAATTACCGATTTGATAAGAGCAGAAATTGGCAAGACCATTATAGGTCAAGGTTCTATGATTGATAAACTTCTAATTGGATTATTAGCTAATGGACACGTTCTACTTGAGGGAGTACCAGGCCTAGCTAAAACATTAGTTATTAACAGCTTAAGCAAGACAATAAAAGCTGACTTTAGCAGGATTCAGTTCACTCCAGATCTTCTTCCAGCAGACGTTGTTGGCACTCTTATTTACAATCCCAAAGAAGAAAGTTTCAAGGTCAAAAAGGGTCCTATTTTTGCAAATTTCGTTCTAGCTGATGAGATAAATAGAGCACCTGCAAAAGTTCAATCTGCGCTACTTGAAGCTATGCAAGAAAGACAGGTTACCATAGGCAATGACACTTTTAATATGCCTAATCCATTTTTAGTACTTGCAACCCAAAACCCAGTTGAACAAGAAGGAACCTACCCTCTCCCTGAAGCTCAAGTCGATAGATTTCTATTAAAAGTTGTAATTGGATATCCAACAAAAGAAGAAGAGCAAGCAATTCTTAAAGNAAATCTTCAAGTTGGTGGGCTTCACGAACCTAAATCTGTAGTTTCAAAAAAAGACATCCTTGCTGCTAGAGAACTTGTAAGAGGAATCTACATGGACGATAAAGTTGAGAAATATATTGTTGATCTTGTATTTGCTACTAGGTCTCCTGAGAATATTGGGCTTGGTCATTTGACTGAGCTTATAGGTTTTGGTGCTTCTCCTAGGGCGAGTATTGGCTTGGGTATTGCAGCAAAAGCTCACGCATTTCTAAATCATAGAGGATATGTAGTGCCAGAGGATGTAAGAGCTGTTGCTATGGATGTGTTAAGACATAGAATAGGTCTAACATTTGAAGCTGAGGCAGAAAATATTACTCAGGAACAAATNGTAACTGAGATNATGGACATGGTAGTTGTCCCNTAATATCNCAAATGGACACNTCAGAACTACTCAANAGAGTTCGNAGGGTTGAAATAAAATCTCGCGGCCTTAGCGATCGGATTTTTTCCGGTCAATATCACAGTGCCTTNAAGGGNCGTGGCANGGCTTTTAGCGAAAACAGAGAATATCAACCAGGTGATGATGTTAGAGCAATTAATTGGAATGTAACTGCCAGAATGGGTACGCCCTATTTGAAAGTATTCGAAGAGGAAAGAGAACTTACCGTATTCATTATTGCTGACATTTCTGGCTCAATCGATATTGGCACTAAGGGTTCAACAAAAAGAGATAGAATAACAGAGCTTGCAGCGGTTTTGGGCTTTAGTGCCCTAGGAAATAATGATAAGGTAGGCGCAATTTTATTTTCAGATAGAATTGAGAGATTCATTCCTCCTAAGAAGGGTAAATCACACGTTCTTAGAATAATAAGGGAGTTGCTGGAAATCACTCCTGAAGGGAAAGGAACAGACATTCCTGGCGCNTTGGATCATTTCCTATCTGCAATGAAAAAGCGTACAGTAGCATTTATGCTTAGTGATTTTGTAGGAGATGGATATGAAAATCTGCTAAAAAGAGCTGGTAAAAAACACGATTTTGTAGCTCTTCAAATTGAAGATCCTATTGATTTAGAAATGCCAAACGTTGGCTTCCTCCCTATGCATGACCCTGAAACAGGAGAAGATATGTGGTTTAAGTCTCAGTCAAAAAAAGCAAGGGCTAATTACAAAGCAGACGAATTAGAGAGAAAATCAAAACTTGAAAAGATTTTCTCAAAATCTGGTGTTGANCACACAGTGATTAGAACTGATANGGATTTTGTTCNACCTCTNATGCAATTATTTGATAGACGTGGATAAGAAGNTGAAGAAATACATTAAGGCTGGGATAGTANTCAAANNGGCAAAATACATTGCCTTTGCAGCTTATTTGATTTTTAGCTCTAACACTCAAGCCCAATTCACACTTTGCGCAGATACTGGCNGAATTGGTTGGGGAGAAAGGGTGACAATTAAAGCCCGAATCGGTGTAAATGCTTCTGAGAACATAGTTTCACTTGATAGCTTTCCTCAATGGACAGACTCAATTCCTGGCGGTTTAGAGGTTATAGAAATTCTCGGGCCTGATACAGTTGCTCCAAGTGAGGATGATCCTGAAGTTTGGGATTATGTCGTAGAAAAATCTTGGGTTACTACAGCTTGGGACTCAGGATTCGTTGATCTTCCTGGGCTACAAATCCAAAAGGTACCAACAAGAACAGGCGACAAAAACGAATTGGTAGTCCATGCAGAAATCATNGAAGTAAATTGGACTGCGTCTGAGAGACTAAGGCTAGCTCTTCCATACATTCTGTACTTTATAATACTATCTGCATTAATTGGAATTTTATATTACTTCTACAGAAAGATTATAGCTAAAGAAAAAATAGTAGAGGCTACGCCAGAGATTGTAATTCCGCCACATATTGAAGCTCTTCAGAAACTAGAAGATCTAAGGGCGAGGGAATCTTGGCTTAAGGGAGATGAAAAGACATTTCAAGTTGATTTAAGTCATACCATAAGGAGATATGTAGACAGAAGATTTGGTGTGAGTTCATTAGACAAAACCTCTTCAGAGGCAGTGAAAATCATAAAATCACTTGACATATCTCAATCTAATAAGCAAAGCATTTCAAACGCGCTACTAATAGGTGACCAAGTAAAGTTTGCAAAGTATCGTGCTGCTAACGACATCCACTTAAAGTCGATTAACGACTGTATTGAATTCGTACAAAAAACAAAGTTATATGAAGTGGATTAAGGTATCGCCACCACATATAATTGCTTTAATCTGCACTGCAATAATTGCCCTAAAAGTGTGGAATCAATTTGAGCTTTATAGCCCAAATGTGGTTTGGCTTTTCTCTATTGCCCTACTCCACTTTTTATACAGAATTTTTGCTAGGGGAATTTTTGCAAACACGGTCACCAAGCTCAATGTAAAAGGCAATTCAAATTCTAAAGCCCAAATCCTAAACAGCTGGATTGTCGAGACTCCATTTGCTTTGAGAACTCTTGCTTTAGGCATGTTGGTAATTGTTCTTGCCCGACCACAAACCTCAGATAGCGTTGAAGATATGACAAGCGAGGGAATTGATTTGGTTTTAGCAATGGATGTCAGCGTGAGTATGCTAAGTAAGGATTTTAAGCCAAATCGCCTGGAGCAATCCAAAGAAGTAGCAGAATCATTCATAGACCAAAGGCCTCATGACAGGATTGGCATTGTTGCCTACGAAGGCGAAGCATTTACTCAAGTTCCAGTTACTACAGATCATGTTGTAGTTAAGAATGGTATTAAAGGGCTCAAAACAGGTATGCTAGAAGGTGGAACAGCAATTGGCATGGGGCTTGCTACTGCAGTGAATAGATTGAGGCAATCAGAGGCAAAAAGCAAGGTAATTATCCTTCTTACAGACGGTATGAATAACGCAGGCCAAATCGAGCCACTTGACGCTGCACAGCTTGCTGAACTAAACGATATCAGAATATATACCATTGGCGTAGGGACTATAGGAAAAGCATATAGTCCTGTAGCCATCATTGGGAATGATTACAAATACGATTGGGTAGATGTTCAAATCGATGAGGATGCTTTGATGGCAATTGCCGAAAAAACTAACGGAAAGTATTTCAGAGCAACTAATGCAGATAAGCTAGCCAGTATTTATGATGAGATTGACGAGTTAGAAAAAACTCGTTTTAACGTCATGAGATATCAAAGAAAAACTGAAGCGTACCTTCCGTTTTTAATTGTAGCTCTTGCATCACTGCTTTTAGAAAAAGCACTACGTTTCACTGTAATTAGGAGTATATCATGAAGATGAGTTATTCCATATTAGGAGTTTGCATAGCTGAGCTTTTGTTTTGGCTTATCGTAGGAGTTTGCGCTTTAATTATTGGTGAATTCGCTCCCCATTTAGAATGGCACAATCTTGACATTTGGCTAATAGCTGCAGCTTTACCAGTCAGTTCGATAGCATATTTAATCAACCTCAGATGGAAGGTAAATGCTGTAGGCAAACTCGCAGACACTCATTTAGCCCAAACTTTAATTACAGGCTTTTCAGCTGGTCGTCAAACATGGAGATTCCTGCTTTGGAGGCTCGCTCTTGCATTTGCTATCCTCGCAATGCTAGGTCCAAAAGTTGGAAGCAAACTAGTTGAAGTTGAATCAAAGGGATCAGATATCATGATTGCAATTGACGTGAGTAATAGCATGATGGCAGAAGACCTTGGGCCAAGTAGACTTGAGATTGCTCATCAAACTATCAAGCGTTTGATTTCAAAAATGGGCAGTGATAGGATTGGTATTGTTGTTTTTGCAGGAGAAGCCTACGTTCAATGCCCACTTACTTCAGATTACAGTTCGCTCAAGATTTTCCTTAATTCAGTTAGCACAGGTCTTATATCAACACAAGGAACTGCAATTGGCAACGCAATTGATTTAAGCCTTAAAGCTTTCGAAAATGCTCCTGAAACTGGTCGAAGTATATTGATTTTAACTGACGGAGAAAATCATGAAGATGATCCAGTAGCTGCTGCATCTGAAGCATTTAATCAGGGAGTTGTGGTTCATGTTTTGGGTTTGGCTTCTATAGAAGGAGCACCTATCCCAAAGCTTAGCAAGAATGGCAATAGAATAGGATTTATTGAAGATGCCTCAGGGCAGCCTGTAGTATCAAAGCTCGATGAAAGCACTTTGTTGGCAACAGCGCAAGCAGGAGGTGGTTTNTTTACAAGAGCAGNAAATTCATTTNTAGATATCAACCCNACTCTTGATGCATTTAGCAAGACCNTGAAAACCAGGTCNTCTGACATCAGATTTACTGATTATGACCACAAGTTCCAAATCCTGATTGCAATAAGCATATTTCTCCTTGTGCTTGAATCTCTAATCCCAAACCCAAGTAAGTCATGATGAATCACTTTACTCTNATATTGACCTTGGTTATTCCATTGGGATTATTTTCTCAAAATGATTTGAAGCTCAAAGGACATCTTATAGATGGAGTAGAAAGTTTCAAATCTGAAGAATACAATGAAGCGTCAATCTCATTTGATTCGGGTGGATCTCTTGAAGGATATGAGGACATAGCAACTTATAACANAGGCCTTAGTTTACTAGCAAGNAAAAACCTTAGTGATGCTAATTCAGCATTTTCAAATGCAATTGAAAATACTNAGAATCCTATGATTAAATCGCGTTCATGGTATAACAAAGGGAATGTTGCTCTTATGGATTCAATGCCTGATCCAGAAACAGCAATTGAAGCATATAAAAGCGCATTAAGAATTGACCCATCTTATGAAGAAGCCAGACACAATCTTGCTTTAGCTTATAAAATGCTACAGCAGCAAGAGCAACAACAGCAGCAGGATCAGAATCAAGATCAGCAGGATCAGAATCAAGATCAGCAGGATCAGAATCAAGATCAGCAGGATCAACAGGACCAGCAAGATCAGCAGGACAAACAGAATCAGCAGGATCAAAATCAGGACCAACAAGAAAGGCAGAACCAACAAGAACAGCAACAGCAGCAACAACCTCAGCAGCAAGAAAAGCAGCTTTCGAAGGAAGAGATGGCTCGTATCTTAGAGAACTTAGAAAACGAAGAGGAAAAGATTCAAGAAAAGCTGATGAGGGCTAAAGCAAAGGGTAAAAAGCGCAAAATTGAAAAGGAGTGGTAATGAAGAGAACTAGCATAAATATTACTTGCTTTGTTGCTTTGATTATATCGTTGGCTGGGTTTGGGATAAACGATGCTTATGCTCAAGAAGCATCAATTAGCTTTACTGTTAGCCAGAATCCAGTACCAACTGGATCTAGAGTAAACCTGATTGTAACATTTACAAATTGTCAGCCAAAAGAAAACTCTTTGGACAGACCTCAGATTCCAGGTCTTAAATACCTTGGTGGTCCTTCAGTTTCACAGCAGTTTCAAAGCATAAATTTTAAATCAACTTCTACTCATAGCTACACATATACTTACCAAGTAATTTCAAAAGTAGATGTTAAGATTCCACAATTAAAAATTGCTACAAATAAGGGAGTAAAGAATTCAGAAGGATTCTTACTTAAAGTGGTAGAAAGGGGAGCAAATAATAAAAAGCAAGGATTAGGAAATGTTTCAAGTGTAATTGAAGTCAGTAACAACCAAGTTCACATCGGAGAACCGGTTTTAATTCAATACAAGATTTATTCAAGGTATTCTAATCTACAATACAGAGAAGAAATACCAGAGCTTGAGGGATTTTGGAAAGAACCGCTTCCAGCTCGAAACAACAATAGAACTATCAAGCAAATCAATGGTATAGAATACCTTGAAATAATTGTAAAGGAAGTTTTAGCTTTTCCTCAGCAAACTGGCAATTTTACTATTGATGGATTTGATATCTATGGTGTGATATCGGTTAGTTTCTTTAATCAAAAGGAAGTACAAACTCAGTCTAACCCTATCAACATAAAAGTCCTTCCTCTTCCATCAGGTAAGCCAAATAATTTCATAGGTACTTTTGGGAAATTAAAAGTGCAGACAGATGTCAATATTGATAGCGTTAATGTGAATGAAGCATTCAATTTTGAATTGACCTATAGTGGAAAGGGTAATTTGAAATTAATCCAGGAACCAACTTTGGATTGGCCTTCAGAGTTTGAAGTATTTGATCCAGAAATTATTGATAGAATTAGTGTAAGTACTGGAGGTGAAACAGGGAAAAGAACATATAAATACGCTGTGATTCCAAGAGCGCCAGGAACTTATGATTTACCTGTTGTTGAAGCTGGTTATTTCAATCACTCTATGGACTCTTATTTAAGCGAAAAAACTAACGCAGGCCAAATAACAATTAAAAGAGACCCAAATTTAGTTGGTGGAACAACTATGTACAGTCCCAAATCTCAAGTCCAAGTTCTAAATCACGATATCAGACATATAAATACAGATCATGGGCATTGGGTAGCTTACAAGGACAAATCTTTCAATTCACCAATAGTTTGGTTTTTTTACTTATTGGGACCTGCAGTTGCGGGTTGGGCATTACTTGCCAGAAAAAGGTCAGAAAATGAACTAAATGACAAGGTGGGAACAATGCGTAAAAAAGCTCAAAAAGTTTTCACAAAATCTCTAGAAAAATGTACAGACTACACTCAACTTGGAGAAGCAATAGAGGTGTATTTATGCTCTAAATTTGGCATAGGAAGAAGCAGTTTTAGTAGGGCAATTGTAGCTGAATCTTTGAGCAAGCAACTTAATCCCGATGAAGCAAAAGCTTGGGATGAGTTATTGAAGAAATGCGAAATGGCAAGATTTTCTCCAGGCGCTCTACCAGATGTGAATAGTGCTATAGCAGACGCAAAGAGCTTAGTTAAAATGAGTGATTCAAAGATATCTACGATGGTGATTGGAGCTGTGGTTTGGACTTTATTATTCCCTGCTCTCGCTATAGGCCAAACCTCAAAGGAAGATTTAAGCAACCAATTTGAATTTGCAAATAATGCCTATTTAGCAGCAGATTACGAATTGGCGGCGGCTACGTATGAAGAAATTTCAAAAGAGAAAAAGTGCTTTGAGCTTGAATACAATTTGGGCAATTGCTACTATAAGTTGGAGAAGGTAGGCCATACAATTTTGCACTATGAAAGGGCCAAACTTATAGACCCGCTTAACGATGACCTAAGAGCAAATATGCTTCTTGCAGACCTTAGAGTTCTTGATAAAATCGAAGTGCTTCCAGGCGTTGGAATTGAAAAGTTATTGGGAGTTTTGTTCGCTGGAAAGATGCATGGTATATGGCTTGTGTTGAGCTTATTGACTTGGAGTTTTGGGTTTGGACTTTTAGCAATTAGAATCAATTGGAAAGAAAGTATACTCCATCCATTTGCAAATGCTGGTGCTTTTATCCTGCTTGCTTCATCTCTTCTTTTCTCTACTTTCCTGTACAATACTCATTGCCGATTATCAACTTCAGCTTGCGCAGTAATTATGAAAGATAAAGTTGATATAATGAGCGTTCCTGGAAATACTGGACTAAAGCTTTTTCACCTACACGAGGGGTCTCGTGGATGTATCTTAAGTACAGAAGGAGATTGGACCGAAATAAGATTAGACAACGGAAGCGTTGGATGGCTCCCAACTGAAGCCATCGAACGTATTTAGTCTATAATTTCTAATCTTACAGCAGACCTGCGCGCCATAGAATTTCTTGATTCTACTGTATAAATTCCATTTGCAAATCCGCTTACATCTATTGTTGCGTTCCCTCCTTCATTGCTGGTTCCCTCGTAAACAAGCGCACCAGCTGAATTGTAGATTCTTATAGGTGTTAGGCCAAANAAGTTTTGAAGTCTAACAACATCTGATGTTGGGTTNGGCANAAGTACAAAGTCAACAGAGTGCTCAATATCTGATGTAGAGTGGTTTTGAGGAAGGACATCGTATAGGATAATATCGTCTAACGCTCCTTCTACTAGTGATCCACCGTCTAAATATTCTCCAACTGTAGTGCTATCAGATGCAATAAACTGCATCATGAATTCTGAAGTTAGCTCTATGTGTTCTGATATATTAAATGCCTTTCTTCTCCAAGCAATATCTTGTTGAGAGGTGTTTTCTAAGTACTGCCATGTATCACCTCCATCGCTTGAAATTTGGACTTGCCACCAATCACTTGCAGGGTTTGCTCCAGAAGAAGGCGCATTTACGTACCATCTCCAATATTCCATTACTGGATTTTGGTATGAAGTCAAATCAATAATTGGAGATCTAAGCGTAGTGTGCCCTCCATCAACATCGTTTTCGCCTATACCTGCGTCAGCACCTGGGCTTACTCCTGTCAAAAAGCAATATCCTGCAAATCCTANAGTATGGTCAGCTGAAGGCGCTACAGCACTTTCTGGATTACCAACTTCGGCGTATGATCCAACTGGAATCGTTTCTTCCCAATCCCCTGTTGTAGCATTATCCCCAGGCACTCCCATATCCCAAAACCCAAAATCGGCATAATCATCAGAGTCATTAATTAAATATGGGTAACAACCAACAATCAAATAATATGGAAGATTTGAATTGTTTTCGTAGTTAGAAGCAATCGGGGTAACTCCACTTATACCACCAAATACGTCTTCAATATGCATGTAATATTCAATTACAGTTCCTGACGGCTCTCCATCTATTAAATAAGTAAATGTATCACCGTCTTGATCCATTACAACTTGATTCCATTCAGCAGATGATCCATTTCTATATGTAAGATAAACTGCATCGAAGTACACATTGTATGGGAATACTATTTCAACCTCAGCTTCAATCTCAATAGTTGTCTGATCTTCTACATACTCTTCAGGCATGTGTTCTACTTCTGCATAACTGAATAANGAAATNCCATGGATATCAAATCCTTCAATAATTGCTGCNGCGTTTGGNGTACCGTTCATTAAATCTCCGTCATCATCATCTGCTTGNAGCGCATCTAAAAGNACATCAGTAAATGCTTGTCCCTCNTCACCATTAGTTGCAGTTGCTTGTAAACCTGGGTATGCGTCAACAAAAAGTTCTAATGTTGAATCCCAATCACCTCCAAGTAAAAGGTGTGTGTCGTACCACGCTCCAGCAATGATTTCTCCATCTGCATGTACCTCTCCTACTATGTTTTCAGGATAGACTTTAGGATCAATATCATACCTGCGAATTCCATCATTATTATCAGTATAGAATCCTTTTCCAATTTCAGCTATGTCGCCAAGAGACATAGCCCAAAAATCAGCATAACCCTCGTTCATTGCCCCATTGTTAAACCACACCCCCAAACTGTTGTAGAAGTAGCCATTAATTCCGTGGCCGTATTCGTGATAAACAACATCTGCAATTAAAGATGTTGGGTTACACCCACCACCTGTATCGTAAAAATTTATTGATGTACCATCGTAAAACGCATTACATTCTCCATCTACATCAATATTTGTTGTTAATGAAAAATCTAGATCCGTAAAATCAGGCATCCAAGACTTCATGTGATCGTGAATCAAATTCGTGCTTCTGTATGCGCTTGCTTCTTTTGTGTTACCTGGAACTATATATGTTTCATATCCATTCTCAAAAGTGTAATTACCAGATGGAGTAACTCCATTTGTGTAAATAGTGCTCCAACGACCTTCAAGACTCACATTTACGTTATTAAGTTCCTGATTAATATTAGTAGAGAAACCTCCGTTTTCGTTTGAGTAATATGTCTGCCCATTCAAGTCCAAACGAAGGTGAGGCATTGCCAATTCAACTGCATCTTCATATGGATACATTTCATTTGCCATAGCGTTAGTTTGACCTGATACAATCGGAAGTTCTTCAACTGGTTTTTCAGCAATTGTTTTGTTTGTGGTTTTGAGCTTTGGTTTTACAAATCCCATGGGTTGAACAATCTTCTTTCCTACATGGTGGACAATTTGATTTTGCCTATACCAAACTCTACCGGTATAAGCATCTACCCAAGTATCATAGTTCTTAACAAGACCCTCAGTTTTACCATTAATATTCAACTGTTTTACCAACCTAAATTCACCCTCTGCATAAGAGTCAGGAAGTATGGCTAATTCTCCCCATTCCACTTCCATATTTTGTATATCCATACCTTCGATTGCGTGCTGTAAAATCACTTCATCAGAAAGAATTTCTCCTTCTGGAACGTATGCATCTGCCCACCAATCAAGAGCCCATAAAACTAGCTTTCCATCTTTCCATTTTGTCTGCAATTGGCTAAGCAATACATCATAGCCATTTACTTGTTGTTTTTGAAAAATCCTATCATGCTTAGGTGATCTATTCTTATTAAAATCACCAGCAATTTGATTTTGAGGTATGCTGAAATATGGCAAAACAGTTTCAACAAAATTTAGGTGCTTAGTTTCAACATCTTCACCATCAAAATCGATTCCAGCACCCCAAGCTCTATGTGGTAGACCTGTTCTCTCGCTCATAATAGTCATCCAACCGTTTGTTGTTTGATTCCAATTATCCCAACCGCTTTTCTTTCTCAACCATGCTTGTTGAGTTTCTGTTGGCTGATTGACTGACATATTCAGCCTGATTTCATATTGGTCGTCACCAACTGAATCAGAATCAGAAGCAAATAAAACGCCCCCAATTGTCAATCCAATTACTAGAAGTAAACCTCTCATATTATATATTTTTAATTAATTACAAATTANTCCAAAGCTGCTNAACAATATTAATATATCNTCTNCAGTNACACNTTCATCTCCATTNANATCNCCTGTNCANTCTGATATGCATTCAGGAAATAGACACGAACCATCGTCAATGGTTGCATTTGGGTTATAGTTTAAAGCAACAGAGTAAGTGCATCCCTCACCAATTTCAAAGCATGATTCATAGCACTCTTCGAATGAATCATAAAATGTATAACTATAGTCTATTCCATTGAAATCAGTAGAACATCTACTAACTGTCACACAAGATCCTGAAACATTAGCAAAACCAAGGCCTACAATGCATTCACCAAAATCCATTCCAGCAAAATCTTGGGAATCTTTTTCTTGCAAACATCCTTCTTCACAAGACTCAAAGCTTGTGTATAATTCTGGAAAATAATCTAAACCACCTTCTTCCCATCCACATCCACTTATGTAGACACATTCACCACCAACCACAGCAATTCCCATTGCCATATTTCAAAATCCAAAGTCAACATTTTCAAGATCTGTAAAATGGTCAATAAATACTTGGGAAGTCACTGATACAGCGAAAATCAATGATATAAGTGATAAAAATATTCTCATAAAATTCAAAAAAATATATGAAGGAAAAAATTAATGAGTGGGACATCAAAATTTATCTTTAATAGTTTATAGAAAATATTCTGGGCTTAGTCTTTGATAAATTCGGTTTTATCTATGATTTTCTCGATATTACACTCCTTAATATGACGACTAATCCTATTGTGCTCAAAATGTCACATTCTCATATAATTAATCTACTCTCTTCATACTCAACAGATTTGAAGGTTTTAGCTGTTTGCCTTTTTGGAATAGTTACATTTTCAAGCTCGTCAATAGCTCAAAGCTGTAATGATGAAAGTGCCTGTAACTACTCAGCCTCACAATCATACTGTATTCGGGTTGAACCAACAATCACCCATTTAGGCATGGTCGGAACAGACAATCTTGCCGGAATGACAACTTATAGAATATATGCTCTGTTAGAAAACAGCGATGATGTCTTAAGTGCACTGGTTGGTGATGCTGAGCACCCTGGTTATTTTAATACAAGTACTGAATTCTTCCAGCACAATATTGGAGGAGTAACTCCAAGTGGAATAAATCCAGCTTTTATCAACTTTTTCCCATCTCTTGGGTTTGATAGTTGGGTAACAATTGGAATTGAGCACGCTCCTACTGAAGAAGAAGGAACAATAAGTATACTTGAAGAAGGAAGTGAACCATGGGTTAACCCTTTTGAAAATGGGGGTAATATCGATTTAACCGGCACTTTTGGTGGAGGATGGTACACTTTTTCTAACTACGCTAATTCTATTGCTGGAGATGATCTAGAAATTTTAATAGCCCAATTAACAACTTCAGGTGAGCTTTCTGGCCAAATCTACATGCAGGTTTTTGTCCATGGAGATCCAGAAAACGAGATTAGAACTCTAGTTAATCTCGAGGATGTGTGTGGATCTAGCTCAATTGAAGATTGTATATACTCTGACGAAGGATATGATTGTTATGGTAATTGCATTATCGATGAAAACAATAATGGGATTTGTGATTTTGAAGAAGCTGAAGGGTGTACACAACCCCTAGCTTGTAATTACGATCCATCGGCTACAACAGACGATGGATCATGTGACTTCATTTCTTGTCTCGAATTTGGTTGTACTGACACATTAGCATGTAACTACAGCGCATCAGCAGAATACGACGATGGTTCATGTGAATACGCAAACTTCCCATACAACTGTGAAGGAGAATGTATCAACGACAATGATGGTGATGGTGTTTGTGATGCTTTTGAGTTTTTTGGGTGTACAGATCCAGCTGCTTGTAACTACGAGTCAGGAGCTACTGATTCTAATGGCTCTTGTTACTACAATTGTGAAGGTTGTTTAGACCCTTCGGCTTGTAACTTTGATTCTGAAGCAATTATTGATGACGGAACCTGTGAGTTTACATCTTGTGCTACAGTTGGGTGTATGGACCCTGAAGCATGTAATTACAACGAAGAAGCTTCATACGACGATTTTTCTTGTGAATACACTTCGTGTTCAGGATGTACTGACACAGTTGCATGTAACTACGACCCTAACGCCACAATAGACGACGGCTTATGTGACCTTCCTACTCCTCCCTACAATTGCGATGGTAGCTGTATGAATGATATTGATGGAGATGGAATTTGTGATGAAGATGAAATTAATGGTTGTAACAATTCTGAAGCATGTAACTACGATGATAATGCAACAGACAATGACGGGTCATGTGATTTCTGCTCTTGTGTAGAAGAGTCAGTAAGCAATATCACAACAGATGACGGCTACAGTCTAAACATAGATATATTAGCCGAGCACACTATTGGTCCTTTAAATGGAATGACGACATACAGAATGTATATCGCAACTCCTCATAATGATGATTATTTAAGTGCTGTGTTTGGAGATGGGGACGATCCACTAAGCATTAATACATCAACAAACTTTTATCAAGATATTTTGGGATCAGTACTTGGGTCTAATATGTATCCAGATATCTTTTCTTTCTTCCCTGACTTAGAATTTGATAGCTGGATTACTATTGGATTAGACGAAAATCCAGGACCAAACCAAAGTGCACCTCAAATTATCGAATCAACTTCATTTTCTTGGGTTGATCAATTCGAAGACGGAGGTAATATTGATATATCAGACGAAGTTGGTGGTTCTTGGTTCTCATTAAACCCAGACCCAAATTCAAGTTCAAATGCTTATCCAAATGATGACCAAAGAATTCTAATAGCACAACTTACTACTAGTGGTGAACTTTCAGGCACAATTCATGCTCAATTATTCAATCATGGAAATCCAGAAGATGTAAGTAGAGTAACGTTCTCATTTGACGGACCAACCTCTGAAGGTTCTGGAGATTCACTTTGTGGTTGTACTGATTTAGACGCATGTAACTATAATGATGCGGTACAATATGACGATGGTTCATGTGATTACGATTCTTGTACAGGATGTATTTCTGAATTCGCTTGCAACTATGATCCTTCAGCAACAATTGACGATGGATCTTGTGATTTTGTGTCTTGTTTGGTTTTTGGATGTACCGACCCCTCTGCATGTAATTATGATTTTGAAGCAAACCTTGATGATGGATCTTGTAATTATGCATACTTCCCTTACGACTGTGAAGGTAACTGTTTGAACGATGATGATGGAGATGGTATTTGTAATGAATTTGAAATCTCTGGATGTACTGATGAAACAGCTTGTAACTATTCAAATGGAGCAACAGATGACGACGGTTCATGTGACTATACCTCTTGTGCAGGATGTACATCATTATTTGCATGTAACTACGAACCAACTGCTTCAGTCGATGATGGTTCATGTGATTTTATGTCGTGTTTAACTTTTGGCTGTATAGATCCTTTAGCATGTAACTACAATACTGAAGCTGATTATGATGACGGTTCATGTGAATACGCTAATTTTCCATATAATTGTGATGGAGAATGTGAGAATGACGATGATGGAGATGGAATATGTGATTCATTCGAAATTTTCGGTTGTACTGACCCTATTGCATGTAACTACTCTTCAGGTGCTACAAACGAAGATGGTTCATGTGATTATATTTCTTGTTTAGGATGTATCGATCCTGGCGCTTGTAACTACAACTCAAACGCAACAATTGATGATGGGACATGTGATTACTCATGTATAGACATTGGTTGTACAGACACTTTAGCATGTAACTACGATCCAAACGCGGATTATGATGACAACTCATGTACTTATATAGTAGAAGGAAATTGTGANTGTNANGGNAACCANCTTGANGCNNTAGGAGTATGTGGTGGNNACTGTGCTGCTGANGCTGACTCNGACGGAGTATGTGATGANGTAGANGANTGTGTNGGAGCATATGACGANTGTGGNNTATGTAANGGCCCTGGTGCTATCTACGAGTGTGGTTGTGCGGATATACCAGAGGAAGATTGTGATTGTAACGGCAACCAACTTGATGCGCTAGGAGTATGTGGTGGAAACTGTACTGCTGATGCTGACTCGGACGGAGTATGTGATGATGTAGATGACTGTGTTGATCTTGAAGGAACAAACTGTGAAATTGGTGGATGTCTTGATCCAAGTAATCCAGCTTATGACCCTACAGCTACATATGATGATGGTTCTTGTCTTATTGGTGGGTGTATGATAGAAGAAGCTTGTAACTATAATCCTGAAGCTGAATACCAACTTGCTGGTGCATGTGAATTCACTACATGTGCTGGTTGTATGGATCAAGCTGCTTGCAACTACGATGAAACAGCTACTATAGATGATAACGATTGTGTGTATCCCGAAGCATTCACTAACTGTGATGGTTCATGTATTAACGATACAGATGGAGATGGAGTTTGTGATGAGTTAGAGTTTTATGGATGTACAGACACTGATGCGATAAACTTCAATCCAGAAGCAACGGAAGAAGATGGATCTTGTTTAATTCCAGGTTGTTTGATTCCATTTGCTTGTAACTACGACCCAACAGCGGATTACATTGATATTGATCTATGTGACTTTAGTACTTGTGTTGGATGTATGGATGAGGAGGCTTGTAACTTCGATCCTGAAGCAACGCTTCCTTCGGCAGCTCTTTGTGAGTACCCAATAATCTACTTCTTAGATTGTAACGGTGATTGCATCAATGATGCTGATGGTGATGGTGTTTGTGACGAGCAAGAGATTCTTGGATGTACAAACCCAGACGCTGTTAACTTCAACCCTTATGCAACAGAGGATAACGGATTGTGTATTATCCTAACTGGTGGATGTGTAATTCCATTTGCTTGTAACTACGATTCTGAGGCAGATTACTACTTACCTGGTTCTTGTGATTTCTCTTGTTTATTTGGTGAAGTGTCTGGTATGATTGAAACAAACTGTCAGGATATTTATGCTTGTAATTATGGAGCTCAAGGAGGTTGCGAATACTTCGACATACATGGAGAAGTTTGTATGACAGGTGGATGTACTCTAGAAAATGCATGTAACTACGATGAGAATGCAGAGTATAATGATGGTTCTTGTGAATACACAACATGCAATACTATTGGGCTAGATGTTTACACAATTTCTGATGACCAAGCAGAAGTAATTCATGGCTGTACTAACCCTGGTGCATGCAACTACAACTCAAATGCAAATGAGGATAATGGCCAGTGTGAATATTCTACTTGTTACACTTTTGGTTGCACAGATTCAAATGCAACTAATTACAATATATATGTTTCAATTAATGATGGTAGCTGCTTGTATGATTTAGTTCCAGTTGGAATAGGTGGTTGTACTGACATTAATGCAATCAATTTTGTTGCAAATGCGACTGTAAATAATGGTACTTGTCAATATCATGTTCAAGGATGTACAAATGAAATGGCTTGTAACTATGACTTTAGAGCTACTGTAGATAATGGAACGTGTGAATTCACTTCTTGCTACGGATGTATGAGTAGAAGAGCTTGTAACTATAATGCTGCTGCGACTCATCCTTCGGATTGTGAGTTTGTAATCTCAAAATCTATTGATGGTAATATAAATCCTCCAATTGGAGAGGAGGTACTTTACTCTTATCCTATAACTACTGGTTCTGAGTATGAGTGGAATATTGTAGGAGGCCAAATCCTACGTGTAATATCTGCACACGAGGTTGTTGTGGTTTGGGCTTCAGCAGAAGGTCAAATCTCAGTAATTGAGAGAACCTCAAATGGATGTATTGGGAGTGAGGTAGTTAAGCCAATTGAAAGAACTCAAGATGCATCTGCACTTAATTTTTCAATATTCCCTAACCCAGCTGTTGATGTTATTACACTAACTATTGAAACAAATAGAGCATTTGTTCAGGTTTTAGATTTAATGGGAAAAGTGCAGCTTAGTGAGCAATTAGTTGAAGGTTCTAACAGATTAGACGTAAGTAGCTTATCATATGGCACTTACAAAGTTGTAATAATGTCTGAGAGTACTCAAACTATTGAAACGTTAGTTATAGGTAGGTAGAATCTGATAACATATAAACAAAAGGAAAAGCTCTTGCATTAGCGGGGCTTTTTTGATTGGTTTATTTTATTTAACTACATCTAAATTTTTTTTATGATAATAGCTAATGATATTTCAAATATTATTAATGCTTAATTTGAAGAGGTATAGCTTTGTTATCAAGAATTAAAATGTATTGTCCATTACTAAGTTCAGTGAAATTAAACTTTAATGTGTTTGTGTTTGAATGGACTTTACCTTTTGCTAATTCAGAACCACTTAGGTCAAGTAAGAGCCAATCTTGAATTTCATTTAAATGTGATATTTTACATGAGAATTCTCCTTTATTTGGATTAGGGTAAATAAGAATTTCATTTTCCCCATCAATCTCCTCAAGGCCTACACTTACATTAATTTGTAAACAAACTTCTTCACCAATACATCCGAAAGAATTTGTTTCCTGAACACATACCATTCCTTCACCTTCAGTTGTCCAAAGAAGGGAAATTGCGAAAATATCAGAAACTACAAGCGAATCTGCACCGAAGAAAGTCCATTCATATGTGCTTCCAGCTGTGAAATCATATTCATATAAGCTAGAATCTCCAAACATAACTTCAGTGTCACCGTCTAATTCTCCATCAATTGGAATAATTGCTGGATCAACAGTAACATATTCGCTTATTAAACATCCATTTTCATCATATGCTGTTACTGAATATTCTCCAGCTAAAACTGAGTTTGGATTAATCCCTCCCCAATCAATTGTAAGTTCTCCTGTTCCACCAACAGCTTCTGCCGTAATAATACCAGAATTTGGTATTGTACATTCTGGAATAGTTGCCTCTAATGATAATTGAATTGCAGGAGGTGCACCTATTGTAAATTCAAGTAATGTAGAACATAAGTTATTGTCACTTATTGTAATAGCATAATCTCCTGCAGGTAGAGCGTTAGGATCAAGATTTCCAAAATTAGTTGTATAAGGCTCAACACCTCCTAATGTTTCAATATCAACTGAACCGTCTGAAGAGTCTGAGCATGTTGCATCTATTGTCCCAGTTACATATGAAACTAGATCTGTTGTCTCATTAATAACTTGAATAAATGGTTCACTGTTATTTCCACAATCATCTGTAGCAATGAATGTTTTGGTTAATTCTACTGCTAGTGGACATGCGCCCGGGCCAATTTCTGAAGTCACACTGATTGTTGTGTTGCTACATAAATCCTCAGCTTGAGGAGTTCCAAAATTTCCAGTTTCAATTTCATTTGTAATAACTGGTGATGGAAGTAGTTCAGTCCATGTTGGTGCGGTCTCGTCAATGATTATTATTGACTGTTCTGCAGTTGAACTATTGCCACATGCATCAATTGCTGTGACAGTTCTGTAAAGAGTATATTCACCATTACATTCACCTGGAATAGTTTCCTCGATACCAATAATAAAATCAATAGGTTCACTACATGCATCAATAGCTCCAGCATTTGGAAAAGACACTTGAATTGGACAAGTTGTGGTTTGCGTTTCTAAACCAGTAATAAATTCCGGTGGTGTATCATCTACTACACTGATAGTTTGTGTATGAAAGCATTGTCTACCCATGCAATCAGTGCCTATATATTCTCTGATAATATTGTAACTTCCTTGGCATGATCCAAGAATTGTTTGTTCAGTCATTACAACATCAACAGTCACGTTTTCTGCATAACAGTTGCCGTCTGAATTATGATTTTCTTCATATTCAGATGCAAAAGGAGAAATTGATGCAAAAACTGTAGTTGGTATAATTAAATTTTCACAGCTGACAGTTATGTCTAATGGAGCGTTGTTAAAAGACGGTAACAGACTATTCCCGTTACAATCCTCATCAATATTAGCGTACCAGCATGTCCCGTCATCATCTGTTGCTGAAGAATAGAAGTTGCATGCTGCAAAATCAGAGCATCCAGGAATTTCGAACATGTCACATATACCATCTTCATCTTGGTCTGTAATACAGTTTCCATCACAATCGTAACCAACTTCAGGATATATACAAATGCTGTTATCCTCATAAGGAGCATCAGGTTCATAGTTGCAAGCCCATGGGTTATAACAACCACCTTGCTCACATATTCCATTTAAAATTATGTCTAAATCGTAGTTGGTGTTACCAGCGCTTGTCCATCCATTTTGAATTGTGAAATACCATGTTCCATCTCCACTTAAATAATCAGTTGGTAAATACATGGTATATGTATAAAAACCATTAGCTGTAGTTGTCCAATTATAAGGAAAGTCAATCTCCATACATGTGGTGGGTGGATTCACATTGTATCCCTCACCACCAACACAGTTACCGTTTGGAGAGTAAATAATAACTAAAAGGTCAGCTGGCCACTCACCACCAGGCCCGAAGAAATCCAAGTTAAAAGTGATGGAGGTAACTTCACCGTTAAACTCTTGGTTTTGGTTTGAGCTCTGGCTGGCATTAAGCCAAACATCAAAACTAACAGTAGTACTACACTGGGCATAAGCTGAGATAGAAAACAATATCAGTGTAAAAAATGTTGAAATGAGTTCCTTAATAAATTTCATGATGAAAACTTACATTAAAACCTATTTTATTAATTGAATCTGATGAACACCTCGTTCGTTTTCATCTTCAACTACTATTGAATACATTCCACTAACCAAGTGATTTAGGTCTAATGATAAACCATTGTTAAGGTTGTAGGTGTCTGTATTAATTAGAATTCTTCCTGCTCTATCAATAATTTTGACAGTTGAGTTCTTCATGAAATTACTAGAAGTGATAGTTAATTCGCCATTAGAAGGATTTGGGAAAATATTAAAATCAACTGGATGTAGGTCTTTAATACTATTCCAAACTACTGAAACAGTAGTTTCAGCTTCACAATAATTAGCATCAATTACCGAAACTATATAATTTCCTTCCACAAGAGAATTTTCGTCCACAGTAGAGTTATCATCTGCATTCATCCAAACAATAGTATAATCAGGGGTACCGCCAGTCACTGTTGTAGTTCCGATACCATTTCCAATAACAGATGCATCAGTAGCATATGCTTCTATCGTGAGAATTTCTGGTTCATTAATTTCTATTTCAATAGAAGTTGCGCAGCCAAAAGAATCTATATCAAGAGAAGCATTTACTGTGTAGTTCCCAGCAGTAGCTTCATATAAGTTGTCTATAATATATTCAGCACCATCAATGTTGAATACTACGTCAACTGCAGGATCTGCATTTACTATTTCAACTTCAATAGACCCTTGTTCTNCGTTACAAGGAGCATCGGCTACTTCAACTTCAATCTGGAGATAACAACAGCTTTCATCATCTATAGTTGCATAAGGATTATAGTTGTTTGCTTCAGGGTCAATACATCCATAGCAGCTGTAATCACAAGATCCGTCATCTATTTCAGCTGTTTCGTCATAATTACATGCGTTTGTATCTGTACATCCCTGACACTCGTNNACACAAGATCCATCGTCAAAAATTGCATCTTGGTTGTAGNTACATGCTTCAGGGTCTGTGCATCCATAGTCGTTATTTGCTTCTAATATTTCTAATGTAATTCCGTCAAATGCAGCTTCTTCCGCAAATGGAAAACCTAGTACGTTAACCCAACCAAGGATTGTAATAGTGCACATGTATTCGCCAGAAGTGTTTGGAACTCCTTCTACTGATGCACAATATTGGCTACTTCCTAAGAATGAGCATGAATTATTTGAATCTCCATTATTATTGCAAATTATTTCTAATCCTAATTCTTCTGGTGTGAAAATAATTTCAGGATTGGCTAATTCTGACATTGTAATGCTAACTAATTCAATTGAATCAAGCTCAAGAGTTTCTGGGATAGGAAGTGTTGAATCTACGTCAGCTGCGAATTGTGGAAGTAGCATATGAATTACATCGTAGTAATCCTCTCCAATGTAACCAACTTCTAAACTTTCTCCAATACTAAAATCTGGGCTAATACCAAATTCAGTATCGCCAAAATCAAAGTCAGATACACATTGAGAATAGCAAAGGTTTAGTACGATAAGGGTTAAAAGAAAAGTGCTTATATATTTCATTTTAAAGTATTATTCACATTCGGTTCCATAAATAGCAAGTAATTCGAGTAAATCTGCTACACTTACAATATCATCGCCGCTTAAGTCTGTTGCGCAATCTTCTGCACATCCAAAGCTTGCAAGCATTGTTAAAAGGTCAGAAACTGTTATCACACCATCGTTGTTGAAGTCTCCAAAACAAGCGCTGTATATACATGAGTTGTCTGTTATNAAAGCGCTTGGGTCGTAGTTGTTTGCAAGAGGATCAGTACATCCTAAGCAGCTAGTGTATTCACAAGATTCGTCCGCTGTATTAGCTTCAGAATTGTAGTTACATGCACCCTCTTCCATACATCCATATACGGCAAGAATCTCGTCGTCTTCAACTAAAGTGTTGCAATCATTGTCTATACCAGCCCAAGTGCCAATTGCACCAGGATAAATTGTGGCATCATCGTCATTACAATCTTGACCGTTAAATGCAACTGTATATTCATTATCGGGGTCACATCCATCAACCGGTAAACTTCCATCGCCGTAACCATCTCCATCAATATCTATATAAGCATCAATGCTTTCGTATACGATAATTGATTCATTGTCTTCAAATTGTGCCGCAGTTGTTTCGTTTATAGTTACAATTGCATTACTTCCTCCACCGCTAATTGTAAACTGCCCGGCTGAAGAAGCAGTAAACGTAGCAGTTCCAAGATTATCATCATCAGTTAAGCTGTCGTAATCATAAAATGTGACTGAATATTCTTGGTTGTAATCTAGATATAAATTAAGATTGTCGAAGTTGGGTGTGTCATTATCATCTATGTAATTAGAAGTATAATTTAGTTCTCCACCAGTTATATTAAAATATGTGTCAGGACTTCCCCATATACCCCATCCTTCTTCTAAATCACTCCAACCATCACTAAGTGATGTTATGTTTAATGTGTTGAGAATAAGTTGTTGAACTGTTGTAGTTAGATTAATTTCATATTCACCAGGAACATCAAAAGAAACAATAGGATTAGCATTTGTGGGCATGCAACTAATAACTGATTCAGAATAGATGCAAAATGTATGTTGGGATTGAGAGCCAAAATTTGAACCTGAAACAATTTCGGCTAAAGTGTTTCCTTCCGTATCCGTAAGTAGATATTCACCGGCAACACCACCAAATTGCATCCCGTCCCCAAAACTATCATAAACATTTAAAGTATAACATCCATTTCCAATACAAATGTTGTTCTCATAGAATGTTGAAGGATTTTCATATGGACCACCTTGGGCAACAAGACTTGAGTTTTCATCAATAATATTCCAGGTAGTTTCTCCAGGATAATTATCAGTCGTTAATTGAAATATTAATTCACTACCATATACGTCTCCATTAAGATTCCATGAATATAATGTNCCCGGACCTGTTATNGAATTNGTNAATTCAACTTCTAATGGCGCACATCCAGATATTTCTGATGTTGTAAATGATGAATTTGAATTTTCACCTTGCAGAACCGTAAATGATAAAATAAAACTTTCAGTTATTGAAGTTTCAAACCCAAATGCATTTGCTAAAACATCAACACTAATATTTACAGAGTATTCGCCAGCAACTAAAGCTGTTCCGCATATAGTAACACACCCAAATTCTTCTCCATTAGATGGATAATAAATCCCATTTGTATTATTTGGTTGAATATCTAAACCAAGTGGGACTCCTGTTAAGCTAGCAAGAGATACTTCAATTAAATCTACAGAAATTCCATCAACTTCTATTGAACTTGGAATTGAAAAAGTTGCTGTAGAGCTATAAAATTCACCAGTTACTGCGGGAGGTAACACTTCTGGACAGAATGTGNGCATTCCGTCAGGTGAAGAACAAGTTATATCCGGAGTGCACTCGTCACACTGAGATAAGAATTGCCCACCCATCAAAAGCAAAAAACAGATAAGAGAAAAATAAGAGTATAATCTATTCATATAGTTCAAATAATAGGTGAAAAGATAATGAATTTATAAAGAAGTATTTGTAATTTTCAGGGTGATTCGATTAAAGCCTGATCAAACCACTTTCTATAATAAAGCCTTTTTAAAGGGCTTTGTTTTTGTGTTTTTGATATTTTACACACACATTTATTTATATGCACAATTAGTTGATGTGAGTGGTTATATGTCACTGGAATCAAATCATTTGGGTGGTTTTTTAGGTACTGGAGTTTCCTTTGTCGATTTTAATAATGACGGTTATGACGATGTTACATTANGGCATTATCAGGGTGATATAAGATTCTATCAAGGCAATGGTGAAGGTTTTTCAGAAGTTTTTTTCAATATTGATAACGGAGTTAATGAAACTAAGGGAGTTGCTTGGGTTGATTTAGATAATGATTCTGACCTTGATTTTCTTGTCACCAATAGATTAGGTGCAANCAAGATTTGGATTAATGAGAATATGATTTTCACAGATGTTTCNGCAACATGTGGAATTAATCAGAGTAATAACACTAAAAGCTACGGAATGTCATTTGCAGACTATAACAATGATGGTTTTGTGGATTTTTACATTTGTAACTACCATACTTGGATTGATGCAATAGAAAATGAATTATACCTAAATAATGGAAATGGTACATTTACTCAAACAACTGAAATTGCTGGAGTTGGTAATGGTTTTCAGCAAAGTTTTCAATCAACATTTTTAGATATAAATAATGACGGTTTTCAAGATTTACACGTAATAAATGATAGACTAGAAATGCTCAATGCATTTTATATTAACAATGGTGATGGTACTTTTTCTGACAAGGCAGCTCTAATGGGTCTAGATATAGGTATTTATGCTATGAGTTCGTCTTTTGGAGATTTTGATAGGGATGGAGATATGGATCTTTATGTTACAAATGGTTCTGATGGTAATGTTTTATTTGAAAATCAGTTTTTAAGTCCTGACGGAATTCCGATTTTTAATGATGTAACCCTTATGAACGGAGTTGGTGAATACGAAATATGTTGGGCTGCAGAATGGATTGATTTTGATAATGATATTCTTTTAGACTTGTTTGTTACATCTGGTGTTAATTTATATTCAGATTATCCAGCAATTTTAGATAATTTTCCAGAAGTCCAGAATAGTCTTTATAAAAATAATGGTATCGCTTTTTATGATCTCAGTGCAAACCTAACACAATGGCCAAATCACTCATTTGCAGTTGCCCAAGGTGATTTTAATAATGACGGTTTCCCAGATTTAGTTTCGCATCAATTAGGTTCATATGCTCAAATGCTAAGAGGAACACCGTCAAACAATAATTGGATAAAAATCAAGCTAAGGGGCACGAATTCTAATTCATTTGGCATTGGTAGTAAAATTACTTTGAATTGCGTTGATTCGGATGGCGTTCCATTTAGCATGAGTGATGTTGTTATCTCAGGAGAGAATTACATGGGTCAAAACTCATACTGGCAGAATTTTGGCCTTAAGGATATAAACCACGTAGAGTCTATAACTGTAAATTGGAGTGGAGGAGAGGAAGAGGTGTTTTTAGGTCCCTTTGATTCAAATCAACATTTGCAGTTAATTGAAGGTGGAGAAGAGCAACTTGATGAGCTAGGCTGTAAATATCCAGGAGCTTGTAATTACAGTGAAGCGGCAATAATAGATGATGGATCATGTGACTTAAGTTGCTTATGTGGTGAGGGTACGGTTTGGGATGAATTAAATGGCAATTGTGTAATTAATATTTCTTGTGCATCGGATATTGATTCGAGTGGCCAAATTGATATAAACGATTTACTTTTGATTCTTGTGAATTTTGGAATGGAGTGTCCTGAATAATTTCGATATTCGCGAGCATTAATTAGAAAACATGGGAAGAGCATTTGAGTTTAGAAAGGCGAGAAAGATGAAGCGATGGTCAGCAATGTCTAAGATTTTTTCTCGACTAAATAAGGATATAATTGTTGCAATAAGAGAGGGTGGTAATGCTGATCCTGAAACAAATTCAAGATTAAGAGCAGTTCTACAAAATTGTAGAGCNGCAAACATGCCNAAAGACAATATNCAAAGGGCTATNAAGAAGGCAACAGATAAGGATACNTCNGATTATAAGGAAGTNACNTTNGAAGGTTATGGACCGCATGGAATTGCNGTTTATGTTGAGACGACAACNGANAANAATAACAGNACNGTNGCNAGTATTAGAAGTGATTTTGCTCATAATGGNGGNAANCTTGGAACCACTGGTAATGTTGAGTTTTTATTCAATAGGGTTTGCTTTTTTAATATCAAAGGAGAGGGAGTAGATTCAGAGGAGTTAGAATTAGAACTTATAGATTTTGGTGCTGAGGAAATTGAAGTTGATGAAGACCAAATCATAATTACGGCTTCTTTTGAATCGTTTGGCTCGTTGCAGAAACAATTAGAATCAATGGGTCATGAAATTTTGGAATCTGGATTTGATAGAGTTCCAACAACAACTTCTGAGCTAAATGAAGAGCAAACTCTTGATGTAGAGAAACTCATTGAAAAACTAGAAAACAACGAAGATGTGCAGAATGTGTATCACACAATGTCCTCTTCTAGCGAATAATTAGCAACTAGCACTTGTTTCATAGTACCTTCGCGCCATGGAAGGATTTGAGGTTCAAAAGGCCGGTACACTTGTCGATGCTTTGACTACTGAAGGTGGTTATTCTACGCGCACGAAAGCTAGAAAAGCCATTAAAAATGGTGCTGTTAAAGTAAATGGAGAAGTCGTAAAGATTCCTTCTACTGAGTTAGAGCCCGGAATGATGGTAAATCATGACAGGAATAGAAATGCTAGGAAGAAAGCTCCTGCATTCACTGCCAAATCTGATCAACCTCCCTTTGAAGTTGTGTATGAGGATGATAATTTTTCGGCCTATGTTAAACCTTCTGGTTGGATAACAGCTTCACCAAAACCACAATTAGCAACGGCTTATTCTAGAATGAAGCAATGGCTTGAAGCTCAATCAAAGTCAAATAACGACCTTCATTTTATTAATAAAATTGAGAAGGATGTTAGTGGTATATGCTTAATCGCAAAGAATAGGAAGTGGAGGGAGTATTTACAGGAAAATTGGAATGATTTTAGGCAGGGTATTTACATTTTAGTTGAGGGGCATTTACCCCCAGATGATGTGCTAGCATGTAGAGAGGAAGATGGAGAAAGAGTAGATGTTGCTTATAGAACAATGAGGGCAACAACTCAGCATACTTTACTTAAGGTAGATGCTCCGATTGAGGCAATTCACTTAGTAATGCCTTCGTTAAGAAGGGAGGGTTGTATAATAATTGGTAAGGGGAAAAGCGCACCAGACCCATTGAATAGAGATGGATTACACTTATTTGCACTCGAGGTAGAAGGAATGAGAGGTCAACCTATTATGATCAAAACAAGAGTTCCAAGAGAGTTTTTGAATTTGATGAAAGGTGGCGATTCGCCCAAACCAGCAAAAAGGAGGAGGTTAAATGTGAAGTTTGGTTCGTCTTCAAAA
>PBEE01000020.1:0-21376 GCA_002717605.1 Crocinitomicaceae bacterium
CTGATGTTGAATGTCTATCTAGAACCACGAAAATGTCTTGGGTATATCTGTAAATAATTAGCCCTTTTGAACCTCCGTTTACGTAAATGTGATTTGACACAAAATTCAAATCGTTATATGCAGGTAAATTTAGGTTTATATCAAAATTTACTGGAATATATGGAATGTTCTGAACGTTGTTGTCACATTTGGCCTGATTTAAAAGCGCAATAAGAACCAACCCCAAAATAAAATTCCAGTATATTTTTTTGAACCTCATCACTCAGTAAATCTGCTTGTTTTATCTCTTAGATTGAATGGATCTTTTGCAACGCCAGCTTTGAAAGCTTTGAGATACATTGGTTCATAAGAGGCTATATCTACAAAATCTCTTTTTTCAAAAGCACGTCTTACAAGATCTATTGCGTATTCTGATTTGGGATATGTTTTGATGAAGTCTCGACCATCAAATGCTAATATTTCTTCACATTTTTCTACTCCATCTCCAATGAAGCAAATGGTTTTGTGTTCGTCAAATACAGATTTAGTTGTTGTATCTACAACAAGGGCTTTAACTTCTGATGAATGATCCTTTGTGAAGGTTTTTGTGTATACTTCCATTCTGCGCGCATCGAGCATACTGACGTATGTATCTTTACCAGGCATGAGGGAGACAGCTTCGTGTTTTAATACACTGAGTGTGTCCACTGAGATAAGTGGAATAGAAAGAGCGTGGCAGATGCCTTTGGCAGTAGCTACTCCTATGCGAAGGCCTGTGTAAGATCCTGGTCCACCACTGACACTAACGGCGTCTAAGTCAGACTTTGAAAGTCCACACTCTATAAATACTTCATCGATAAAAGGCATGATGTTTTCAGCGTGCGAATATCCTTCCTCGCAATTACTTCTGCTCGACACTACAGTACTATCGCAAAAAATTGCAACTCCACAATTAAGAGTTGTTGTCTCTAGATGAAGAATATTTGCCATTAGTTGATTGTTGGGAAAATTTTCGCAGAATTCATTTAGTCTTTTTTCTCCTCTAAACGACTTATTGAAACAACATCGCCATCAGATAATTTTCTAGCTACCATATCATATGGACCTAAAACAACCGTTGTCGATTTGGTAAGCCCTGATGAAATTTCTATTTTTTGGTTGTCTTGAACCCCAATTTCTATAGGAGTCCAAATCACACTACCAGCATCGTATACGAAAACTCCTATAGTGTCGTTTCGGGCAGTTACACATTGTATTGGCAAGCTGAGTGCATTATTTGCTGATTTGGTTTTGATGTCAACTGTCGCACTCATTCCTGGTCTAAATGGCGCATTTGACTCAAGTAAACTAGAGTAGCTGCTAGAATCAATTCTAATTTTAACTGAGAAATTAGTTACTTGTTCTAGGTTAAATCCATTTGAGCTTGCGTTGAGAGCAGTATTGCCAATTTCGGTAACTGTTCCTATAAACATGTGACCAAGGTATGCATCTACTTCTATTTCTGCTTTGTTGCCCATTTCGACACTAATTATGTTGCTTTCGTTTACTTCTACATCAACCTCCATGATGTCTAGGTTTGAAATTTTCATAATGATTTCTCCAGCAGTGAAACCATTACCTTGAACGCTTTCTCCAATTTCTTTCACGAGGGCTGTTACGATGCCGTCTTGGGGTGCGATTAGCAGAGTTCGTCTGAGGTTGTCTTCAGCTTCTTGGAGTGATGCTTCGGCACTGAGGATAGCGAAATTTGCTGATTTTACGCCCTCTGAAGCGCTTGTGAGATTGGCCACAGCTGTTAAGTAGGAGGCCTCGCTTTGATCGTAGTCGGCTTGGGATATTACTCCTTGCGTGAATAGACTTTGAGTTCTTTTCCAGGCTTGTTCAGCTACGAAGAGATTTGCCTCAGAAGTAGCTTTGGATGCTTTTGAAGATGCATAATTTGATCGAGCGGTATTAACTGCAGCTTGGGCTCTGTTTTTTGCAGCAATGTACAAGTCTGGATTTATTTCTGCGAGTAGATCTCCTGCTTCAACATAATCACCCTCCTTGACTGGAAGTTGTATAAGTTGGCCGCTGACTTCAGNTGAAATATTAACTTCAAGTTCTGGCTGAATTTTACCAGAAGCGCTTACTTTTTCAGTTATATCACTAATAGTCACTTCTGTAATTTTTACTTCTGGAATTTCTACTCCAAAACTAAAAATGGATGATATAGCAAAAAGGACCAACAGGGAACCAAATAAAATTAAAAGTATTTTTTTTGCTCTTGACATTTAATCTTAAAGGGTGATAGCTTTTCCTTGANAAAAGTCTAGAATTTTTGATTTAAAGATTAAATCATATCTAGTTCTCATAGCATTAATCCTTGCGTTGTCCAGCCTGTTTCTTGCGTCTGCGTATTCAAGAGCAGAAACAGCACCTGCCTCAAATCTCAACTCTGTATTTGCAAAAGCAAGTTCAGCTGATGTAAGAGCTGCTTCTTGAGCTACTAATGTTTTTTGAGCTGCCTTTGCATCAGCCCATGCATTCTCAATACTGGTTCTCAAAGATTGACTCGTTGATTCATTTGCATACTCAGTTTGAAGAACATTTACTTTAGCTTGTTCTATGCTGTTGTGAACATTAAATCCATTAAAAATTGGTACACTCATGCTGAAGAAAATGCTTTGGTTTATGTTAGAATTAAGTTGATCCATGAATGGGATGTCAACTTGTTGAACATTAGAATTATCGATGTCACTATAGGTTATGACATTGCCTTCCTGTGAAACTATAGTGTACTCATTTACAATTGGTTCTCCTACCCAATTCTTTCTATTTCCAGAATATCCTGTTCCAATATTGTATGACCCAGAAATTCTTGGATAGCGACCAGCTTTAGCAGCGCTAAGAGCAAGTTTGGCATCGTCAACCGAATATTGAGCTGCTTTAATTTGAGGAAAGTTTACCATCGCATAACTTACTGCAGCTTCTGCAGTTTGAGGTATAAGAGAAACTTCTAGATCACCTATTTGAGGTGCTATAATTTCAAAGTCATTTGCTTTATCTCCCTCCAGTTGTAACATTTGGACGAGGTTGAGTTTTGCTAGAAAGCGCGCGTTTTCACTACTTATAAGCGATGCTGCGTCTGATGCTTCTTGGGCTTTTACATCGAGCAAGTCAGCAGCAGGAGAGGCGCCTGCCTCAACTAATTTGCTCACTCTTTCAACTTGACGACGAGTTGTTTGTAAGTTAAGTTTTGCAAGCTTGACAAATTCTTCTTGAAAGAGGATGTTGAGATACGCAGCTGAAATACTCAATGTCAAATCATTCTTGGATTGGTCTAGGTTGAGTTCTGCAATACTGATCCCCAGAACAGCTCTGCGCATATTCAAGTGATTTCTAAATCCATTAAATAGAGTTATTCCTGTACTTAATCCAAAATTATTTGACTGAGTCATATCGGTTGCCCAGTCATTTGTAAAAGGATCTAGGGTTTGTCCAATATTGTATCCATGAGAACCAGATGCGTTTATTGATGGTAGGTATGAACCAATCGCTCCAAGCTGATTGATTTGGGCTGTATTTGTGCCTAACTCGCTTTGTTTAATTTGAAGATTGTGTTCAAATGCATGATCTATACATGACTGAAGTGACCAAGTTTTTTGAGCTAAAATATTCAAAGAAAATGCAAAACAAAATACTAGAACTAATTGGATTATATGCAATGTTTTCATTTGAAAAAAGTCTGAATCTCAACAAATTTAACCCAAAGGAGGGCTCATTTGCTTTAGGATTATTCCCCTTGTTTGTTAAATCTTCGCCAAATTATAAGCGCACCTATACTTAACAGGATATATGGTATGGTCATAAGAAATAAAATTCCTGCGTTTAATCCTCTGCCTAGACCGTCTAATTTGGCGCTTTGTTCACCAACGGCCTTGCACATTACACATTGAGCTGTTGCAATTTCAGAAGTCGAAAAAATTAGCAGAATGATTATAAGAATTATGACGTCTTTGCGGGTAATGAGCATTGTTTTAAACGTAGCAAGGGCTGATCATAAGATATACGATTACTCCTGTCGCCGTAACATATAACCAAAGTGGCCAAGTGATCTTAGCTAGCTTTCTATGTTGCTCAATTTGCATCATATACCCCCTAGCATAGGTAAATAATACAAGAGGAACGATGATAGCGCTAAGTAGGATATGTGTAATTAGCACAAAGAAGTAGATGTACTTCATTGTTCCCCCTTCACAGTAATGAGTGGGTTCTGTTGTGAAGTGAAATGTGATATAGCTTAATAGAAAGAGCACACTCAAAATCACAGCAACCGAAGTAAGTTTCTTGTGAAGAGCTACATTTTTATTCTTGATTGCAAACCAAGCTGCTACCAAGGTCACAAATGCCGTACCGTTGATAATAGCATTGAGTTTAGGTAAAGCGTACATGGCTTCTTTGGCCTCAGGACTAAGTTCTAATCCTGGAATTAATGCTAGGATAGTTACAACGAGAGGTATCAAAATTGTAACGCCCCAAACAATCTTCTTAAGGTTTGAATCAGAAATATTCATGCTAATTGAGTTTATTCATTTAGCAATTTATGGATATCTAGTATCATCTCGTCAACTTCTTCAGTAGAAGTTCCGTCGTAAAATCCTCTAATCCTATCCTCTCTATCTATGAGAGCAAAGACGTCAGAGTGGAAGAAACCGCCTGCAGCTGTGTCGCTTGGCATTGCAGTTAGGTAATATCCATGCTTCGCTTGCTCGTATAATTCGTCTTTATCCCCAGTCAAAAATTTCCATTGAGATGTATCTGCACCAACCATCTCAGCATATTCAGTCATTCTCTGCGGAGTATCTCTTAGTGGATCAACACTATGGCTAAGTATCATTAAGTCATCTTTAGTTATCCCTCTGTCGTTAAGGATTTCTTGAGTTCTAGAAAGCTGACTACTCAAAAGAGGACAAATTGTAGGGCAATGTGTAAAGAAGTAGTCTACAATTTTAATCTTCCCTTCGACATCTCTATGAGTGACTTCTACGGAGTCGATGCCCCAAAACGCAAAAGCAGGCACTGTATGGCCAGACGACCCCAAAACAGGAAGCTCAGGCCTAACTTCATTTTCTTCTGCAATGCTCTCGAAAATTTTCTCCAATCGATACTCTTCAAGATCCATTTCCTTCCTTAAAAGAGCAATGTCCTCTGTCGCATCCCTCAATGCGTTTTCTGAAGCAGCGTGATATACACCTCTTAAATATCCTTCAGTATCCACAAGCCAAAGAGTTGCAATATTGTTTGGCTCTTTTTCATCCCTTTGAATCATAAACTCCTCTTCTACAATTCTGTCAATCTCTTTTTTATCTCCTGTTAAAAATTGCCATTTGTCTTCTACACCATTGTAGCGGGTATTCATATGAACGTATTCTGACAACTCCTCTAAAGAGTCGTTTTTTGGGTCAAGTGAAAAGCAAACTATATTTATCCCTTCGACGTCTCTGTATCTGAAGTTAGGCCAAAGCAGCTGCTTTGTAGTCATGCCCGCATGTTCTGCGTTAACTGAAAAAAACGCAGCAATCCAAACCTTATCCTTAAGGTCTTTTGAGCCGTAAAGATCACCCTTGTGATTTATCAATTCGAACTCCCCTATTCTATGTGCTTCAATTGTGAGTGAGTCGATTTGACCAGTTTTTGTAAAGTATGGAAGGGTGTTAAACTTATGTGTGCCAAGTACACCAAGCAATACAATTCCAGTAATAGGAAATGCAACAAGTAAAAGAATTAAAGCTGTTCGCTTTAACATAATCTTTCTGGTTTAATGGAGGACTGTGAAGTTTTCTAGGTGACCTAATGCCTCAGTCAATGCAATGAAGATGAGATATAAAATAAACACTAGATAAGGAATGAGTATTGTGTTCCTAAGATTTTTCTTTTCGTCCCCAAGGTGCATAAATATCATAACAATGTATCCTGCCTTTACAATGGTTANAANGATAAAAGACCACTTGATAGTTTCCCAAGTGAATGTTTCAGCTCTTTTGAAGATGATGCCCATAGCAACCTCAATAGCAGTTATAAGTGTTAATAGAACTGTTACAAATACAATCTTCTTACGGATTTTTATGCCCTCCTCTTCACTGTGGTGAGCGTTTAATGCATAGCTATCATTTACAATTAGATCGTCTCTTTCCATGATAATGTTTTTTGAGGGCTAAATCATATTAGGTAGAAGAAGGTAAATACAAATACCCATACAAGGTCGACAAAATGCCAGTAAAGACCAGTCTTTTCAACCATTTCATAGTGTTTTCGGCGTTCGAAAACTCCATTTAGTGCCATAAAGAATATGATGATATTTATTACTACTCCCGAGAAAACGTGAAATCCATGAAAACCAGTAATAAAGAAAAAGAAATTTGCATAAGATTGCTGAATAGCATATTCATTATCGTGCATGTTTGCTCCAAAAACCATTGTGCCATCGTTTCTGTTATTCCAAAGCTTTATTGCATCATCTCCACTAACGTGAGTCTCTCCAGAAATGTACTTGTTGAGTGTTAGGCTATGTAGTTCTGCTTCATGAGTATGCTCACCGTAATGAACAAGCTTAACGTGACCATGATCTTCAATTTCTTCAACGTATGCTGGATCCTCTTGCATGGCCATTGCTAAATCGCCAAAATGATGATTCATGTATATTGGAGTGTCCTCAGCAAGAGTATGCTTATCCCCATGGTCGTCAGTAATTTCAACTTCAGTAGATAAATTGAAATGTCCACCAGATCCGTGAATGAAGTGAGACCACTCCCAAGCTTGAGACCCAAGGAAGAAAGCACCACCAATAATTGTTGCTCCCAACCAACGCAGAACACCCCTCTTATCGTTTCTGTGCCCAGCTTCTACAGCAAGTACCATTGTAACAGAAGAAACAATCAAGATAAATGTCATAAGGGCGACGTAAATAAGCGGGTATTCTCCTTCAAGTCCAGGCAGAGATCGAAATACCTGCTCGCCAATTGGCCATTCTGATTCGCTCGCCTTTCTTGAGAATGCATATGCAACCAATAATCCACTAAAAGTCAATGCATCTGAAACAAGAAAGAACCACATCATCATTTTACCATACGTTACTCCAAAAGGAGAACGACCTCCTCCCCAAAGTTCTGCCTTAGTCAAATTGTCGTCCGAATGTCCACCCATTATCAATTTTGTTGCTAATTACGGGTGCAAATTTAAGACACGTGTGATGAAACTTAGTCTTTGTTTTTCTTGGAATGATTCTAAACTGAAAATAGAATGAAGAAAAGCGCTAGCCAAAGCCCGCCAAGAAAGTGCCAATAGATTCCTAATGTATGAATTTGAACGTTGTCTTTAGAGTTTATTTCCCCCTTCTGTATCCTTAAAATATTTACGACTAAGTAGATTAATCCAAGAGCCAAATGGAACATGTGGATTACAACTAATACCCATAAATAGCCTCCAGATGTGTTTGTTAGTTTCTTCACTTTAGGAGTGATAGGATTCACTTTTAGAGGATCGTTTGGAGCATATAATTCTCTTGAATCAATATCAAAGATCAATGATTCTTTATCTATTTTGATTTCGTAGTCTTCTCCGTAAATCGCGCTACCATTAAGTAGGGTCTCTATACTGTTCCACGAAGTTGCAACTCCGAATTCTGTAGGCCTATTATTCCAACCGCTTCCCCAAGACTCAAGCACCTTCCATCCACTATATTGAGAATAAGCAAAACCTAATCCTAGGGCCAAAGTCACCATCAAATACATTTTAGTTCTTGTCACATCCCCATTTTTAATTGACCTATTTGCTAAATACAGAAAGATTGAAGCTGCAATAATTATCGCATTGCTTACTAGGAACATTGTTGGTGGAGTTATATGAACCCAATACTGTCCAACACTACTAACAATGTATGCGCTGATAAAACCTCCGAACAACATTGTGATTGAAAACACGATGAAGTACATGAGCATCTTTTTGGTTGAATTGTTAACCTCTTTTTTCATTTAAATTTTGTCTAGTATGTATATAATTTGAACCATTGGCAGGTATACAAAACTTGCATACATCAAGCTTTTGGCTGCTTCATTTGTTTTGTGAATGTTTAATTGTAAGGCGAACCAAGTGAATCCTAATCCACATAAAATCGCCACTACTAATGCGTGTGTTCCTACCATTGGGGCGTTATTTGGCATAGCCCAAGGTAGCATGCTTACAGGTATGCAAAATAAAGTATATAATAAAATGGTTTGGGCTGTTCTGTCAGATTTCTCTTCTCCATAAGGAAGCATTTTGTAACCTACCTTCTTGTAGTCTTCGTTTGCCAACCATGCTATAGCCCAAAAATGAGGAAACTGCCAAATAAACTGAACAGCAAATAATACACCAGGTTCTATCCCAAAATCTCCTGTCGCAGCGACATAACCAATCATTGGTGGGAGAGCTCCTGGAATGGCTCCTATAAATACACACAGTGACGATTTTGACTTCATTGGTGTGTATACGAATGCATATAATACCATTGCTATAAATCCTAGAAAAGCTGCGATTTTGTTTAATTGATATAGGCAGCCAAGTCCGATAATTCCAGCTAAAATGATCCAAAAAATGGCTTGCTTAACAGTCATCCTACCAGATGGCAAGGGCCTGTTTTTTGTCCTCTCCATNNGGCNNTCANTCTNTCTTTCAAAGATTTGGTTTAGNCCATTTGANGCTCCAGTGAGNAANTAGCCACCAACAGTNAGCAGAAGCATGGTTTTGATNTCGATAGATTCAACACCCATAAACCAGCCAAGAACTGACGACATNACNACAAAAAAGCCAAGNCTAAGCTTGTATAATGTGCCAATATCCTTAATTAAANTGTTNTNCATTGGTAGTGCAAAACTACATCACCCAGCTTGCTCTTCAGCGTATTTTTCACAAACAGATTCAATGCCTTTTCTAAGGTCGATTGAAGCCTTCCAACCCATTGAGTTTATCAATCCAACATTTAGAAGTTTTCTTGGAGTTCCGTCTGGTTTACTNTTATCCCATTTGATTTCCCCTTTGTAGCCAATTACGTCTGCAACCATAGTTGCAAGATCCTTGATTCTCAAATCTGACCCTGTTCCAATATTCACCCATCCTTCTTCGTCGTAGTTGTCCATAAGAAAAATACAAGCTTCAGCTAAATCATCAACGTGAAGGAATTCACGCATGGGCTCACCAGATCCCCAACAAATAACCTCAGACTGGTCTCTTTGTTTGGCCTCGTAAAAACGCCTGATAAAGGAAGGGAGTACATGGGAGTTTTCTGGGTGATAATTGTCGCCAGGGCCATAAAGATTGGTTGGCATTACACTGATAAAATTGCATCCGTGTTGTACACGATATGCTTCGCACATTTTGATTCCAGCAATTTTTGCTAGAGCATAAGGTTCGTTTGTAGGCTCTAATTCGCTTGTGAGTAATGAACTTTCAGAGATAGGTTGTTGAGCGTATTTGGGATATATGCAAGAACTTCCTAGGAAGAGTAATTTCTCNACTCCNTNTTTATGAGCNGCTCTAATNGTGTTTGAGGCAATNGCTAAATTGTCAAATAAGAAATCCGCTGGATATCTCATGTTNGCTANTATTCCTCCAACTTTTGCAGCGGCTAAATAGANNATTTGGGGTTNCTCNTTTTCAAAAAATNNATNTACAGCTTGCGAACTTCTCANGTCGAGTTCAGATGAAGTTTTAAGTACGAATTGTTGGTGACCTAGTTCCTTTAGCTTTCTTACAATAGCAGAACCAACCATGCCTGTATGGCCAGCGACAAATATTTTTTTACCTCTTTGGTTTGGTCCTAGATTATCCACGCTCAAATTTACTTATTTACTTCAAATGCAACTCTAAGTCCATCTCCAAGCCAAGTAAATGCGAGTACAAGACTTGCTATTAATGCTCCAGGTATGATTGCTAACCATGCAAAATCACTTGTTAAGAGATGATAGTGTTCTTTGATAATATTCCCCCATGATGGAACTGGGATTTGGGCTCCTACTCCTAAAAAACTTAGACCGGATTCTATCAAAATAGCTGCTGCAAAATTTGCTGCTGCAACCACAATGATGGGGCCTAAAGCATTTGGCAACATGTGTCGAAACATAATGTTGAAATCACTTACTCCAAGGGCCTTAGCTGCTTGAACATATTCCAATTCTCTCATTGAGATAAATTGGCCTCTTACAATTCTTGCTACTTCAACCCACATAGTTAGTCCAATTGCTAAGAACACTTGCCAAAATCCCTTTCCAAAAGCTAGAGTTATTGCTATTACCATAAGGAGAGTTGGAACAGTCCAAACCACCTGCAAAAACCAACTTATTAGTGCATCTATTCTACCGCCCTTGTACCCAGCAACAGATCCAAGAAACAGTCCTATTACGAGACTTATTAATACTGCAACGCCAGCAACAGAAAGACTGATTGCACTCCCAGCCATTAATCGACTTAGGAAATCGCGTCCGTATCTGTCGCTTCCCAATAGATATGTAAATGAATCATCAGCTCTTTCAACCTCAGCTCCAGGTGGTAACATGCTAAATTCTAAATACTGATCATTAGCAAATGGAGTTGGGTCTGGTCTAAGTAGAGGCCCCGCAACAGCAATAATGATCCAAAGTGAAATCCAAATCAAACCAATAGTTGCTAATTTCTGTTCGAGTAATTTTTTTGTAAAAGTGGAAGTGGGTTTCACGATACTAAGTTCGGTATTTATTACTTTAGTAGGGTATGCAGGAGACCATCATTTTAGGCATTGATCCCGGGACTACGATTATGGGGTTTGGGATAATTAAGACAAATGGAAAATCAAAAGTCCAAATGCTTGAAATGGGTGCTCTTCACCTATCAAAGTACAAAGATCACGCACTGAAGCTCAAAAAGATATTTGACAAGTGTTCTCAATTAATAGAGACATATTCTCCTGATGTAATGGCTGTAGAAGCTCCGTTTTTTGGAAAGAATGTACAATCTATGTTGAAATTGGGTAGGGCACAAGGTGTTGCTTTTACTGCTGCCTTGAGTAGAGAAGTCCAAATTGCAGAATACGCTCCTAGGAAAGTTAAAAAAGCAATTACTGGATCTGGATCAGCATCAAAAGAACAAGTTGCAGGGATGGTTCAAAGGACTTTGAAAATAACAGATGACCAAATGCCCAAACATTTAGATGCGACAGATGGATTGGCTGTAGCACTATGTCATCATTTTCAACTTAGTTCTCCGTCTATGCAAAAAGGAGGAAGTGGATGGAAAGCTTTTATCAAGGAAAACCCCGATAGAGTTAGCAATTAATTAGAGCACTGATTAAGTACTCTGGTGAGCATCTCATTAATTGAAATTCCGCAGTGAGCTAGTTGTTGGGGAAGTATGCTAATTTTAGAAAACCCAGGAACAGTATTGACTTCAAGAATTGCTGGTTTGTTTCCGTCGACAAGAATGTAATCTAGTCTAACCATGCCTCTACATCCTAGAAGTTTATATGCGGCAATTCCTTTGGCTTGTATTTGGGCTTTTTGATCCTCAGAAATATCAGCTGGAGTAATCTCATCTGACGCTCCTTCGTACTTTGCTTGATAATCAAAAAACAGATTTTCCGTAACAATTTCAGTGATAGGCATTGCTATTGGGGTTCCGTCTTCAGAGGGGACTACGCCCATAGAAAATTCTCGGCCTTCAAGTAGTGATTCAATTATTATCGATTCACAATTTGTGCCTTTTGCAAGGTCTATTGCTCCCTTTAAATCTTCAATTTTATCAACCCTACTTATTCCTAGGCTAGACCCTCCTTGGTTTGGCTTTACAAAACAAGGGAATCCTACATTCTCTTCAATATTCGACACATCAGCATCGTCATTTGAGTTTAGAATCACGGAATTTCCAACTGTAAATCCTGCCTTTCTGAGTTTCGATGTAGTTGCAAATTTGTTGAAAGTTTCGGCTACAGATTCTGATGATCCTGTTGTAAACGGAATACTAAGATTTTCGAAGTATTTCTGTAAAATTCCATCCTCTCCAGGAGTCCCATGAACCATGATGAATACAGCATCGAAGGAATGATCTATGTCATTTTGGGTATAGGTGAAATTGCTCTTATTTATAGTTGGTTGACCTTCAACATCTGCCCACCATCTATCAGAGTCTATTCTTACTAGGATTGGATCAAATAAGTTTCTGTCTAAATGCTCCATTACAGTTGCGGCACTTTGCAATGAAATAACCGCTTCTCCAGAGTAACCCCCTGCGAGAACAGCAATGCGCTGTTTATTTTGAGCTGTAGACATGTAGCTAAAGTACCCTTACTCGGTACCAGATACACGTATAAATGATTGAAGTTTCAACAATTTATTTTGAACCTCTTCTATGCTGGACCCTGTTACTGTGATATGCCCCATTTTTCTATGAGGCTTAACTTGAGACTTGCCGTATAAATGAGGATTAACCCCTTCCATTTCTATAGCAGTTCCAAGTCCCTCGTAAACTGGGGTGCCATAAGCGCCTTCAGCGCCAAGTAGGTTTATCATTCCAGCAGCTTCGTGTAGTTTAGCTGTAGAACCTAGAGGGAAGTTGGCAACAGTTCTAAGGTGTTGTGCAAACTGAGAGGTTCTATTTCCTTCTATAGTATGGTGACCACTATTGTGTGTTCTTGGCGCTACCTCGTTAACTAGGATTTGACCATCCGTGTTTAGAAATAGCTCAACAGCCATTAGGCCTTCGAATTGCATCGCATCAACAACCTTCATGGCTAATTCCCTAGCTCTTTTTTCAGTTTCTTCATCTATGCTAGCTGGGGCAATCAATGATGAAACCAAATTGGCTATTGGGTCGAAAACAGACTCGACAACAGGATATGAAGTGATTTCCCCGCTTGCATTCCTAGCAACAATCACACTTAATTCTTTATCAATTGCAACTGCTCTTTCAATAAGGGATTTTTCTTTAAATCTAGTTTCTGTGGCTTCCTCAGCTGATTTGAGAATTAAAACACCTCTTCCGTCGTAGCCCCCTTTTCTCAGTTTTTGGACTACGGGAAAACCAAACGCACTTATATCTCCGCCCTCTTCAACGAGTTGAAATTCAGAAGTAGCGATGTCGTTGTCTACAAAAAATTGCTTTTGAATACCCTTGTCNTGAATAAGNTCAATGTGNTNAGGNTTNGGCACAACCCTAACGCCANNTTGCTCTAATCTNTTAAGNCCTTCAACGCTNACATTTTCAATTTCTATNGTAATTACATCGAGNTNTTTTCCAAATTCNAAAACNGCATCCGNATCATTTAAATCANCACAAACGAATCGGTGTGTAAGCNANCTACAAGGNGCATCTGGCGAGGGGTCCATNACTTCAACTCTTACGTCGAGATCTATNGCTGATTGAATCATCATTCNGCCNAGTTGNCCGCCCCCAAGAACNCCTANTTTCAGAGAAGGCCCTGTGTNTAGGTTAGTTGATGCTTTTTTTNCCATATTGCAAAGATAAAGGGGAGTATTCCGAAATTAGCTTTATGGAAACATTAGAAACAATAGAATTTTTAGNNAATCCATTAANGNNATGGTTAATTGCTCTTNCATATATCGTTGGNTCGGTAATAATTGCAAGAATTCTTTANAGGATTTTCANTAACAGAGTTAGAAAGTGGACTGAGGAAACTGAAACAGAAATTGACGATGTAATTGTTGATGCGGTTGAAGAACCAATTAGCATTGCGGTAGTTNTACTAGGGTTTTGGCTNGGTTATAGNCACTTGAACTTTGAGGCATCAGATGAATANNTCTATAAGATNTTTGANATTGCTGTTGTTCTNANTGTTACTTGGCTCGCAGCTAGGATATTGAATTCACTAGTTGGGCANATGNTTGGACGTCTTGCTGAGAGTAAGCANGAGAGTATGNTAAATGACATTGCGCCAATCCTTAAAAAAACNCTTGGNTTTGGNATTTGGTCTCTAGGCGTNATTATGGCTCTNAACAATGCTGGATATGATGTTGGAGCTCTATTAGCAGGTGTAGGTATTGGTGGTATTGCGATGGCTATGGCAGCCAAGGACTTTGTTGCCAACATTTTTGGAGGAATTACTGTCTTTATTGACAGGCCATTTAGAGTAGGTGATAGAGTGAAGGTGAGTGGTATTGATGGAACAGTAATAGAAATTGGGATTAGGTCAACTAGAATTAGAACCCTACAGGGTAGAACAGTAACAATCCCAAATAATCAGTTCACTAACACTGTAGTTGAAAATGTAACTGCTGAGCCATCGAGAAAAATTAGCATACAGCTAGGACTTACTTATGACGCGACACCAGAGGATATTCAAGTAGCACTTGATACTTTGAAAAAAATCGTAGATGATCATCCACATACTGAGGAGGACTTAACGGTTTGGTTCTCTGGGTTTGGGGATTTTAGTCTGAATGTAAATTGTACGTATTACATTAATAAACAAGGTCATTGGGCAAATACACCAAGCGAGATAAACATGTCGATTTTAAATGAGTTCAGCTCAAAAAACCTCGACTTTGCATTCCCTACACAGACAGTAATTTTAGATAAGTAATTGGTTCATCCTTTAGATACGCAGTCAATAGAAGTAGCTATTGAATATGATGATCCTAGGTATTGGATTATGATATTTGGCGCTGTTGTATTTGGACTTTTTCTAAATAAACTTTTTGATAGGGCAACGGAAGATGCAAGGGGTAAGTACCTAGTCATCTTAGGTTTTGCTATGGTGGCTTTGCAGCTTTATATACCCATTACTCAGGCGCTTGATCCTGATTACACATTCTCTTATCACCGAAATCTGCCATTGCACTTTTGTAGTGTGAATTTTTGGCTCGTGGCATTCAACTGTTTCTTAAGAAATAGGATGCTATTTGTATTGACAACTTACATGGGTATTACTGGTGGGTTTCACTCTTTCATGACGCCATTATTAACTGCTGGAGATGCGCCAATACAGATTGTCCATTTCACTTTGGTTCATTCTAGTTTGATCTCAGTGCCTATTGTAATGATGCGTCATTTTGGGATGGATATCTTGAAATTTGATTGGATTAGGGCATATGGATTTGATGTGTTGATTTCGACTGCTATGATTGGGGTTAACTATTATTTGAATCACTATGTAGAAAATCCATATCCTGATATTGCAAATTATATGTACGTTACTGAGGCCCCCGATGTAAATAACCCTTTCCTATCTAAATCTTTGGGTTGGCCATTTTACATGTTGCCACTTCACTTCATATTTATCTTCCATATGCTTCTAATAAACCAAATTATTCGATGGACGAGAAGTGAAAAAATTACCAATTGGAAGGAGATATTTTACTAGTTCTCCACTACGTTTCAACGATGTACAATTGACCAGTTTCTTCTGCCTATATTCGAGGCATGAAGGCGTATTTAGATTTGTTAGATCATATCCTAGATAATGGTGTGAGAAGAGATGATAGGACGGGTACTGGAACTATAGGATGTTTTGGTTACCAAATGAGGTTTGACCTAAGTAAAGGCTTCCCTGTATTGACTACTAAAAAGCTCCACCTTAGGAGTATCATTCACGAATTACTTTGGTTTTTAAAGGGTGATACGAACATCAAATACCTTAAGGAAAATGGTGTAAGAATTTGGGATGATTGGGCTGACGAAAATGGAGACTTAGGGCCAGTATATGGATATCAATGGAGGTCTTGGCCCAATCCAGATGGGACTGCCACAGACCAAATCGAAAAGCTTGTAGATCAGATTAAGAACAATCCATATTCTAGACGACACGTTGTTAGTGCATGGAACCCAAGCTTTATAGATGAGATGGCTTTGCCACCGTGTCACTGTCTATTTCAATTTCACGTAAGTGAAGGGAAGCTCAATTGCCAACTTTACCAACGTTCGGCTGATACTTTCCTGGGAGTGCCATTCAATATTGCTTCGTATTCTCTACTTACTATGATGATTGCTCAAGTTTGTGATCTTGAGCCAGGAGAATTTGTACACTCATTTGGCGACGTTCACCTTTACACTAATCACATGGATCAAGCTAGAGAGCAGTTGACGAGAACTCCAGGCAAACTACCCCAAATGAAGATCAACCCAAATGTCAAAAATCTCTTCGATTTTACTTACGAAGATTTTGAACTTGTTGACTACGTAGCAGAGCCAAACATCAAAGCACCAATAGCTGTTTAAATGAGGGTTAGTCTTATAGCTGCAGTAGCAGACAATGGAGTGATAGGTAAGGACAATGATTTAGTTTGGTCTTTGCCCGACGACATGTCTTTTTTCAAGGCTTCAACTTCAGGTCGACATGTAATTATGGGTCGCCGCAATTACGAAAGCATACCGCATAAATTCAGACCCCTTCCTGGAAGGCCCAATATCGTAATGAGTCGGAATTCGGAATACGACTCAGGAGGCGCTGCCTTAGTTACTTCGTTGGAAGATGCTTTGAAAATAGCTCGTGAAGCAGGTGAATCGGAAGCTTTCATTATTGGTGGAGGCCAAATCTACACGATGGCATTAGACGCCGGAGTAGTGGACACNATGTACATTACTCATGTACACGGAGAACCTGATGGTGATGCATTTTTCCCGGAGTTTGACTCAACTCAATGGACGTTAACCGTTCTAGACNANCACCCTGCAGACGATNGNCACGANTNTTCATTTACAATTTGTAAATACGATAGGAAGTAATGAACGACATCATTCTTGGAGCAAAGCATATTATGGACCTAAATGGGTTTGATCACATGCTATTCCTTGTTGCTCTTGCAGCAGCTTTTGATTTGAGCAAAATCTGGAGAATGATATTGCTCGCTACTGCGTTCACTGTTGGCCACTCTTTGACTTTATTTCTAGCGGGCATGGATCTAGTTAGGGCTTCAAGAGATTGGATTGAATTCTTGATTCCGGTGAGTATTATGTTTATGGCAATAGCAGCAACGCTTGGGATTTCTCTTGCCGTAAAGGATTCTAAATTCAACAAAGCAACATATGCTGTTACTGTGTTTTTTGGCCTAATACACGGTCTTGGTTTTTCTTCCTTCTTTAGAATTGCAGCAGATAGGGGAGAGGGAATAGTAATGCCTCTGCTAAAATTTAATCTTGGTGTTGAAGTAGGCCAAATCATTATCCTCCTCATGACCCTCTCAATTTTTTCATTGGGAAGATCTTTAGGTGTAAAGGAAAGGTCGCAACAAATCTTTATCGGAGGACTAACTCTTGGTCTGTCTACGATTATGGCCATTGAAAAACTGCCGCTTTAGTACCTTTGAGGTATGCGTTATATCCTTATTGCATTTGTCAGAGCATACCAATTAACATTAAGCCCATTACTTGGCTCAAATTGTAGGCATGAACCAACGTGTTCTGCGTATTCAATTGAAGCAATAAAAACTTGGGGAGCGTGGAAAGGTTTTATTCTAACATTGAAGAGGATATCAAAATGTCATCCATGGGGAACACAAGGTCCTGACCCTGTTCCTCAAAAACCCAAAAACAAATGAGATTACTCAATACAATTTTCATAGCAATTCTAGCACTATCACTTGGCTCTTGTTCTTCAGGTCATTCACATGATGTAAGCTCGGAAAAGGCAGAAGCAATATCTATTCATGATCAATGCAAAGTGGATTCAAAGGAATTCCATAAAAAGCTAGCAAATCAATTTGCACATACCCCACAAACTGATAGCTCTTTCATTCGACTAGTAGATCTAGATAGACGCTATGTAAAGTGGAAGAAGACTCTTGTGAAATTGCCAGGAACTGAGTGCAATCATGCTCCAGGGGAAGAGCACGTTCACGATCACGCAGCTGAAGCGGCTCTTGAAAAATTATCAGACGCCGAATTACTAGAATTACAAAAGGCAATTCGCGAAGAATTAGACAAGTTGATCTGCGATTTTAATACAGTAATAGGCGAAGATTGTTAATTATGAGAAAGCACCTCTCTTGTTTATCTATCGCATTGATTTGGTGCTTCAGTATCACAGCCCAAACCCCCAACATTAGGATTGGCCCTGAAAAAGTTGCAGGCTATCAGCCATGTGAACCCAGTATTGCGATAAGCCAAACCGACCCCAACATAATTGTTGCTGGCAGTATTCTAGATAACGTTTATAGATCAGAAGATGGCGGAGTAACGTGGTCACACCAAAAGCTAACTTCATCGCATGGTGTATTTGGTGACCCATGTGTAGTATCATCACCGCTTGGCGATTTCTACTACTTACATCTTAGCGATCCAGATAATGCTGGTTGGAAAAGCGAAAAGTTACTTGATAGAATTGTTTGCCAGCGTTCAACTGATGGTGGAAAAACTTGGTCTGATGGAGGTGGAATGGGAGAGCAACATCCCAAAGACCAAGACAAGGAATGGGCAGTGGTCTCTCAAGACGGCTCAAAAATCCACGCTTGCTGGACGCAATTCGATAAGTACGACAGTAGGGTAGAAGAGGATTCTACTACTATACTTTGCAGCTTTGCAGATAGAAAGGGAGAGAAGTGGTCTAAGCCAGTTCGCGTAAGTGAAAAGGCAGGAAATTGTCTAGATAGCGATATGACTACTGAGGGTGCAGTGCCAGCAATAGGACATGATGGAACTGTTTATGTAGCTTGGGCTCTTGATGAAACAATTTGGTTTGACAGGAGTGAGGATGGAGGCCAAACCTGGCTTGAGCACGATATCCCTGCAACAAAAATTGTTGGCGGATGGGACCAAAACGTTGAAGCTATAGGACGAGTAAATGGAATGCCAGTTACGTGTGTTGACCTATGCAAAACCTCTGACCACTATGGCAGAATCTACATCAATTGGACTGACGCTAGAAATGGTGATGATGATCTAGATGTTTTTATATGTTATTCTGACGACGGAGGTTTTACTTGGTCAGATGCTATAAGAGTAAACGATGACGAAGAAGGATCCCAACAGTTTTTCACGTGGATGAGCGTTGACCCCAAAAACGGAGGCATCCACATTGTCTTTTACGATAGGCGTGCTCACAATGACGAACACACAGACGTGTATGTTGCCAGTTCTTTTAACGGGGCAAAATCATGGACGAATAGGCTTGTATCCCAAAGCCCTTTCCTACCTCGTGGAAAAGTGTTTTTCGGAGATTACAACAACATTAGCGCAATCGACGGTCACGTCCGTCCAATTTGGACTAGAGAAGACAACGGGAAATTAACAGTTTGGACTGCTCTTTTAGAATTAGTAAAATAATTCTAAGCTAATTCAGCTCTTATTTTCGACGCAATTTCAGCGAGCTCATCGTTGCCCAAGTCAAGTTTTTCACGCTCAAAATTTATATCCTCAACTGAGTTTAGAGGAATGAGATGGATGTGTGCATGAGGCACCTCTAACCCAATTATTGCAACCCCAACCCTTTTACAAGGAATTGCTTTCTCAATCGCTGTGGATATCATTTTAGAGAATACAGAAAGTTCACTTAAAGTAATATCGTCAAGATCAAAATATCGATCTACTTCAATCTTTGGGACTACTAGTACATGTCCTTTAGCAAGAGGCATAATATCCATAAAGGCAAAACACTTTTCGTTTTCTGCTACTTTATGACATGGGATATCACCTGCTATAATCTTACTAAAGATGCTTGCCATTTATCTAGTGATTTCTAAAATTTCAAAAGGAATAACTCCAGCAGGAACTTCCACCTCTGCGATATCTCCTACGCTTTTACCAACTAATCCTTTTCCAATTGGTGATTCAATTGAAATTTTCTTTTCTGCAAGATTTGCTTCATTTTCAGCTACCAATGTGTATGTCACTTCAGCTCCGTTTTTTTGATTGCGAATCTTTACAGTGGAAAGAATGTACACCTTAGAATTGTCGATGTTACTATCGTCGATAATCCTAGCATTAGCTAGAATATTCTCAAGCTTCGAAATTTTTGCCTCTAAATGACCTTGAGCATCCTTTGCTGCGTCATATTCAGCATTTTCACTCAAATCACCTTTATCTCTAGCTTCACTAATTTGCTCACTAATCTTTGGGCGCTCTACAGTCTTTAACTGGTGAAGTTCTTCCTTTAATGCGTTATATCCCTCTTCAGTATAGTATGAGATTTTAGACATAGTTATATTGTTTTAAAAACAAACGAGAGGGCCTCGCGACCCTCTCGTAAATTTATAGGGTTCTATTTATTAAATAGTAATCTTTAGTCCAACAGCGTGTGTCCCGCTGAATGGATTTGTAGTTCTGTAAGAATAGTCAACTGCAATAACAGANCCATTTGANCCTGCTGGNATTTGNAANCCAATTCCNNCACTTGGNCCTGTNTANGCTGANGCNGCATCNTCACTNNAGCTTAANCCTGANTCAATNAGNTATCCAGCTCTAAGAGCTAAGTAAGTTCCAAATCTNNCTTCTGTGCAAAGGCCAAACTGATCACGTGTNAANGAATTNGAAGTGAACTGACCGTTCATTTCAATCGCCATATTATCNNTCTTTANNACGTCATATGCNATTCCAATATTTACCAATGAAGGAAGCTCGTANCGCTCAGAACGTTGNAGCATAGTTAAACTACCNNCAGNTNCTTGNGGAGTNGCAGTNACAGTTAGACCGTCACCTGCATATCTCATTGGCGCNCCNACATTTCTTAGTGNAATACCAAANCTCATNCTNTCATCTTCACCNGTAACGTATCTAATNCCAGCNTCAAANGNAACACCAGTNGCTTTTACNTTTGAAATAGATTCCGANACAATTCTCAATGTGAATCCNGCNTANATNGNATTNGANAANTCTTTTGCCATNCTAATNCCAATATTTGAAAAAGCAGGTGAGAATGTTCCAATNCCTCCTTCNGGNAGATCCNCAGTNGTNACNGNNATNTCACCAAAACTCAANGANGTNACGGTTAATCCNANTACAGAAGAAGANCCNATTNTAGTTCCAAANCCAACAGTATTTATAGAAATACCTGTCCCCCCTAAGTATTGAGAATTAGCTGTAGCAATTTCGTTTTTCTGAATAAATGCAAGACCAGCAACATTGTTGTATGTCGCTTCAAGGCCTAGAATACTAGCCATATTTGCTCCAGCTAAACCGTTCGATGCAGCCCAAGGATTAATTAATAATTGGCCAGCTCCAGCAGAACCTACACGGTCAGGATTACCAGCCCAAACGGACCCTAGTCCAAGGGATGTAATTAATAATATGCTTAGATGTTTCTTCATTTTAGAAATTATCAAGGTCAATAGGTCTCATAACTCCAAACCACTTAAGGATTTTTTCTCCCACTTCTGGCACATCTATGTGGATGATGTATACACCACCAGCTATAGGTACGTTATTGTGGTTCTTTAAATCCCAGTCAAGAGATGTCGATGGATCA
>PBEE01000021.1:0-34991 GCA_002717605.1 Crocinitomicaceae bacterium
CGCTTCTTGGGGATAACTTGATTGCGCCATGCGCGTCTTTATTGAACTTGCCTACGATGGCACAAATTATCACGGTTGGCAACGCCAGCCTGAAGCCATGACAGTTCAGCAAGCAATAGAGGAGGCGCTAGAAACACTTTGTGGAGTACCAGTTCCGATCCTAGGATGTGGCAGAACCGACGCGAGCGTTCATGCGTCGTACTTCGTAGCCCATGCAAATTTACCAGAGACGTCATCTAAGAGATTTGATTCTTTTAATCAACTAGCATTTAAACTCAATGGTGTGCTCAATAGCGATATTGCCATTTTTTCCATCTCTGAAGTTGGAGAAAAAGCACACGCAAGATTTGATGCATGCAAAAGATCATACATCTATTGGATGCATACTGAAAAGGATCCATTTTTAGATGGTAAATCTGCAAGAGTTTTTGGGTCTTTGGACGTTAAAGCGATGCAAAATGCTGCCGATAAGCTTGTGTTTAAAGGTGATTTTGCAGCATTCTGTAAAAATGGCTCTGATGTAAAAACCACAATATGTGATGTCACTAAGGTTGAGCTATCTCAGGAAGGTCACCGTATTAAAATAATAATCGAAGCTGATAGGTTTTTAAGAAATATGGTAAGGGCTGTGGTAGGAACTTTAACTATGGTGGGAAAAGGTAAAATGACTTTAGAAGAGTTCGAAGAAGTAATAAAATCTTGCGATAGATCAAATGCAGGAAAATCTGCTCCTGGATGCGGTCTCTATTTAGCTAGAGTGGATTATCCATCAGAAGTTTTTAAACCCCAGACTAAATGAGCTCAGGAAAGAAAACTTTAAAACTGATTATCTCTCAGGTAAAGCCTTACAAAAGGAGGTTCATAATCACTGGATTCTTAATCATCTTTTTGTCTTCTTTGGTTTGGATTAGACCAGCGCTTTTAAGGCGAGCTATTGACGTTGAGATTGCAAATGGAGATTACTACGGACTTTTATTCGTTTTTGCTGTAATTTTCTTTTTCTTACTTCTTGAGTCTATCTTGAGATATAGGACTACTTATTTGGCAAATTGGGTAGCACAAAGCGTAAGCTTAGATCTCCGCTCAAAACTCTTCAAACACATAGTGGGTTTTAGACTCAGGTTTTTCGATAAAACACCTGTAGGAAAGTTGGTCACTCGACTTGTCAGCGACATTGATGGAATTGCCAATGTGTTCTCCAACGGTCTTTTAAATGCAATTGGAGACATACTAACGTTAGGAGTTGTTTTGGCAACAATGTTCATCATAGATGCCAAACTCACTTTAATCGTTATCATCCCCATTCCAATCCTATTGTTTGCGTCAAGAATTTTTCAAAAGTATATTAAAAAGGCTTTTTTTGACGTGAGAAATCAGGTGAGTAAAATGAACGAATTCGTTCAAGAGCACGTAACTGGGATGCACATAGTCCAAGCATTTGGAAGAGAACGAGTAGAGAGCGAGAAATTCGCCCTAATCAACGAACTCCACAAAAAGGCCAATATCGATTCAATTATGGCTTTCAGCATTTTCTTCCCAGTGGTAGAAATGCTAAGTGCGACAAGCGTCGCGCTACTGCTTTGGCTTGGGATAGGGGGAGTGGTAGAGGGTGATTTGACATTGGGAGTTGTCTTGCAATTCATCCTTTATGTGTTCATGTTATACAGGCCTATCAGGCAGCTAGCAGATAGGTTCAACGTTCTCCAAATGGGTGTAGTTAACGCAGATAGGGTGTTTAAACTACTCCAAACCGACGAGAGCATATCTGACGAGGGGGCTGTTAGACTCGGAAAGATTGATGGGTTAATAGAATTCGAAAATGTTTGGTTTTCTTACGACGATGAGGAAAATTGGGTGCTTAAGGATTTAAGTTTCAAAATCGAACCTGGATCAACTGTAGGGTTCGTTGGGTCAACTGGCGCAGGAAAAAGCACAATTATTAATCTGCTTTCTAGATTCTACGAATTCCAAAAGGGTTCTATCAAGATTGATGGCGTGGACATTAGAGAAATACCACTTGACGATTTGCGCAAAAGCGTAGGTGTAGTGCATCAAGAGGTTTTCTTGATGTCTGATACCCTCCGAGCAAATGTCACTTTACACGATGAGGGGGTGAGTGATGATGAGGTTTGGGCTGCAGCAGAAGCAGTAGGGGCGGCTGATTTCATCAAAAAGTATGAGGAAAAACTGGACCTTCAGGTGAGGGAGAGGGGTGCGATGTTGAGCGTAGGCCAAAGGCAGCTAATAGCTTTCATGAGAGCATATGTCGCATCGCCTAGCATATTGATTCTCGACGAGGCCACATCTTCAATTGATTCAGAATCTGAGAAAATGATTCAAGAAGCAACAAAGAGAATCACTGAGGGTAGGACTTCGTTAATAGTCGCACACAGGCTCAGCACAATCAAGAAAGCAGATAGGATTTTTGTAATTGAAAACGGTTGTGTTGTGGAAGAGGGAACCCACGATGAATTGGTGGATTTGGGTGGAGTTTATACAGAGCTTACCACTGCTCGCTCTTCCGATAACCAGTAGCTTGTAGGTCGGCTACCTTTTCTCCATTTTGGTTCGTTACAGTAGCATCAACGTTTACAATTTTATGCTTGAGGTTCACTACCTCAGCTTCAGCGATTAAGGTGTCGCCAACAAAGACAGGGTGTAGATGTCTGATAGAAGTGTTTAAGCTCACTGCATGACGACCGTATGCGTTGGCTGCAAAGGCAATTGCACTATCAGCAAGAGAGAAGGAAATGCCGCCATGGACTATGTTGAAGCCGTTTGCCATTTCCTTTCTTACTACCATTTGGACTTTGCAATAACCCTCTTTGCTTTCAATGATTTCAGCATCAAGCCAACGAGTCATCTCGTCGCCCTCAAGCATTTTTGCTACCACAGGATGAATCTTGCTCATTTTAAATACACTTAAAGTGTTCGAAAGGTTCACTGCAATCTAAGCAAGTAAATGATGCTTTACAAGCAGTCGACCCAAATGCGCTTATCATTTTAGTGCTTTTGCTCTTACACATAGGACATGGTACTATTTTTCCTTCGCCAGTTAGAAAAGCTCTATCGTGGCTTGAGCCTATTGGAGGAGAAATACCGTTTGCTTCCATCTTTGCACGAGTTTCCTCGCTTATCCAATCTGTAGTCCAAGCTGGACTCATGCTTATTGCTATTTCTGCTTTAGGATCGACAACGCGAGCAGCTTTTAGCGAATCCTCTGAAATAATATCTGTCGCTGGGCAGCCTGAATAAGTTGGAGTAAGTACAATTACTGTGTGGTCGCCTGCGTAGTATACATCCCTAAGCATTCCCATTTCGCCTATGGTGAGAAAAGGAAGTTCTGGATCCATAACGTCCTCGAGCTGTCTCTTGACTGCCTCGACTATTTTATGGCTCTCAGAATTGATCATTTACCAAGTAGTTCCTGGGTAAGTGCGTGGTAGCACTTGCATTACTTCTAGCATTTCAGCTAGGTGAGGAGTGTGGTTTCCGTTTCGACCTCCGTATTTCATCTCTACGTTTGAAGGAATACTCAGTCCAGCTTCTGTTAGTGTTGACATCACATTGTCCAGCCACTTTGATTTTAAGATAGATAAATCAGGGAATAGCCCAGATTCTATAGCAGATGAAGTCACTTCATCAATTTCAAACATCTCGTCTGTAAACTGCCAAAGCTTGTCAAGTGAACCTTGGATTTTTTCATGACTTTCAGCAGTGCCTCCTCCCAAGCGAAGCACCCACTTACTGCTGTGATCGACGTGATATCTAATTTCTTTGATCGCCTTAGCTGCTATTGCTGCGATTTCTGTGTTCACTTCCTGAGTAGCCAAATGACCAGCCAGCAATAGAGAGAAATTGTCGAACAAGAATTGGCGGCAAATCGTATCGCCAAAATGCCCGTTTGACTGCTCTAAAAGCAATAGGTTGGTGAATTCTTCTGGATCTCTGTGAAAAGCAAGGTCGTCGTCGCTTTTAGTTGGCTGGTGTAATTTGCCAGCAAGCTTCAAATAATTCTGAGTACGGCCAAGCAAATCAAGCGAAATGTTTGTCAGAGCTATGTCTTCTTCTAAAATTGGAGCATGGCCGCACCATTCGCCTAATCTTTGGGCGAGTACTAATGTGTCGTCTCCAAGGCGAAGCAATACTTCTTTTAATTGAGAATCTGTCAAGGTTTTTTTGATTACATATGGTTCACCTCGTCAGGAAGGTCGTAAAACGTTGGGTGACGGTATACCTTGTCATTTGCTGGATCATAAAGAGCCTCGCTATTTTCTGGTGAGCTCGCAGTAATGTGCTCTGCGGGAACAACCCAAATACTGACACCCTCTTGCCTTCGAGTGTATACGTCACGAGCATTTCCAATTGCCATTTCTTCATCAGCCGCGTGAAGCGATCCCACGTGCTTATGGCCCAGTCCTTGACGACTTCTCACAAACACTTCCCAAAGAGGCCAGCTGTTTCTGTTTTCACTCATCTTTATGCTCTTTGTGCCTTTTGTTTGTCTGCATAAGCAATTGCTGCTTCGCGAACCCAAGCGCCATCATTATGGGCTTTGTTCCTCACATCTAATCTCTCCTTATTACAGGGTCCATTTCCTGCAATTACTTGGTAGAATTCGTCCCAATTTATTTCTCCAAAATCATATCCTCCCTTCTCTTCATTCCACTTCAACTCATCATCTGGAATTTTAAGGCCTATTAGCTCAGCCTGAGGGACAGTCATATCCACCATTCTTTGGCGGAGTTCGTCGTTAGAAAATCTCTTAATTTTCCATCTCATGCTTTGAGCACTGTGCTTACTATCCTTATCACTAGGGCCAAACATCATTAGCGACGGCCACCACCACCTATTCAGTGCGTCTTGGGCCATTGCCTTCTGTTCTTTTGTCCCTTTCATAAGCTCCATCATAATTGTGTATCCCTGCCTCTGGTGGAAGCTCTCTTCTTTGCATACTCGAACCATTGCTCTTGCGTATGGTCCGTAAGAACATCTGCAAAGAGGAACTTGATTCATAATTGCAGCTCCGTCAACTAACCAACCAATTGCACCTATATCAGCCCAAGTCAGAGTAGGGTAGTTGAATATTGAAGAATATTTTGCCTTGCCAGAGAGAAGGTCATTAACTAAATCGGCTCTTTCAACCCCTAAAGTTTCACAAGCAGAGTACAAATACAGCCCGTGACCAGCCTCGTCTTGGACTTTGGCAAGCAAAATTGCCTTTCTCTTGAGACTTGGTGCGCGAGTAATCCAATTGCCCTCTGGAAGCATTCCGACAACTTCACTGTGTGCATGCTGGCTAATCTGACGTACCAAAGTTTTACGGTATGCATCTGGCATCCAGTCTTTTGGCTCAATTTTTTTATCAGCAGCAATGTAGTCTTCAAACTGTTTGTTTAGATGCTCTTTACTGACTTGCATTGTTTNTNNAAATATNNATCAAAGATAATATNGTATNNNTGAATNTTNAGTTTTGTATAGNTTTTTTATATAATNNCTATTCAAAATTTANNTACCTTCGTACTATGNCACAATTCTACCCCTTAAAAGTTTTAGAAGTTATCAAAGAAACTGATGACTGTGTAAGTCTAATTTTAGAGCCTATTAACAAAGGAAATTTTTCATTTTTAGCAGGTCAATATCTAACTCTTAAGGCTACTATAAATGGTGAGGAGGTGCGAAGAAGCTACTCGTTGAGCACTTCGCCAAAAGAAGGTGTGCTCAGAGTTGCAGTTAAGGAGGTGCCAGATGGACTATTTAGCACTTTTGCTAACAGAGAACTCAAGGTAGGGGACGTAATTGAATCGCTACCACCTGACGGAAGATTTAAAGTGGACGAAGGCTCTTTGAATCATTTGGGCTTTGCTGCAGGATCTGGTATTACTCCTGTACTAAGCCAAGTCAAGCACGTTCTTGAAACAAATGAGAATAGCAAATTCGCTCTATTCTACGTAAATAAAGAAACTGCAAGCATTATTTACAGAGATGAAATAGCAGAATTGAAGGATTTATATTTGGATAGATTCCAAATATTTCACCTTCTAACTCGTGAACCAATTGATACTGAATTATTCGCAGGTAGACTTGATAAAGAAAGATGCTCTAGAATTTTCAATGACATATTAGACCCAAATAGTTTTGACGTAGCATACATCTGTGGTCCAGAAGCAATGATAATGGATTGCAAGGATGCGCTTATAGAAGCTGGCATGCCAGAAGGCCAAGTTAAATTTGAACTTTTTACATCTTCAATAAAACCATTAGGTTCTGCTGAGGGTGCTACAGAAAATTCGCATTCTGACGAAGTAAACATTCACATCGTGTTAGATGGAGTTACAACTAAGGTGAAAGTGAAAAAGAATGACAAGTCAATTCTCGATGCTGCTCTCGACGCTGGTCTAGATGCTCCTTTTTCTTGTCAAGGAGGAGTTTGTTGTGCTTGTAGGTGTAAAATGGATAAAGGAACTGCGTCAATGGACATTAATTACGCCCTTGAAGAAGACGAGGTGAAAAATGGATATATCCTTTCGTGTCAAGCTCGTCCAACTGGTGATGGACCTTGGGTTGCTGATTTTGATCAGCAATAATTACTCAGCTCTTTCTGAAAGTTCTAGCCAACGCATCTCAGCGTTTTCAAGCTCTTCAGCAATCTTACCCAACTCTTCTCCAATGGTGATGAGTTCGTCGTGTGGTGGATTTGATTCCAGTCGTGAAGACAATTCGTCTCTCATGTTTTCAAGCTCTTCAATTTTATGTCCAAGCTTTTCGAATTCAAACTTCTCCTTGTACGATAGGCGAGTTGTGTAATCGCCTTTTACTTCTGTGGCTTGAACCTTGGGCTTTGATGAAGAGACAATTTTTTTGTGCTTTTCTTCGCTGGCCAACCTGTATTGAGTGTAATTCCCAGGATAATCAGTTACTCCTTCGCCTTCTCCTAAAGCCCAAACATGCTCCACAATCTTATCCATAAAATACCTATCGTGAGAAACCACGATGATACACCCCTGAAAATCCATCAAAAATTCTTCTAGAACTGCAAGTGTGAATATGTCTAAATCATTTGTGGGCTCGTCTAGAATTAAAAAGTTAGGATTTGCCATTAAAATCCTCAATAGATGCAACCTTTTTCTTTCACCACCACTCAACACCTTGATATAATGATGATGCATGCTTCTAGGAAACATGAATCTTTCTAGTAGTTGGGCCGCAGTTAGTTTAGCGCCTCCTTTAAGAGGAATGAAATCTGCAACTTCTCTTACAGCATCAATTACCTTCCATTCTTCAGAAAATTTTCCACCTTGTTGATGATAATGGCCAAATACAACAGTCTCTCCAACAATAACTTTTCCTGAATCAGGATTTTCTTCCCCAGTTATAAGTTTTAGTAGTGAACTCTTCCCAGAGCCATTGTTTCCAACTATTCCTAGCCTTTCTCCTCGTTTAAAGTGATGAGTTATATTTTTGAATAGTGTTCTTTCATTATATCCCTTACTAACACTGTGAAGCTCCACGATTTTGCCGCCAAGCCTTTGGGGAATAATACTAATATGCATTGGATCTTCCTCAAGACGTTTTTTGGCCTCCTTTTTAATGTCGTAGAATCTATCAATCCTGCTTTTACTCTTTCCAGTCCTTGCAGACGGTGTTGACCTCATCCAAGCAATCTCCCTTTTAAAGGCCTGCCTAGCTCTGTCTCTAACTGCAAGAGCATTCTCTCTTCTTTCGTCTCTTTTTTCTAAGTAATAGCTAAAATTCCCCTTATAGTGATACAAACTTTGATCATCTAGTTCAAATATGTCGCTGCAAACATTTTCTAAGAAGTACCTGTCGTGAGTAATCATTAAAAGTGTTGTATTGCTCGAAGCCAACTTTTTTTCGAGCCAAGCAATCATTTCCAAGTCCAAATGATTTGTTGGCTCATCTAAAAACAACAACTCAGGATCTTCCAATAACACCTGAGCCAGCGCAGCCCTTCTTTTTTCACCTCCTGAAAGTGTTTTAATGGTCCTACTCAGATCGTGAAGATTCAACTTTCCAAGAATTTCTTTAGCCCTCGCCTCGTAATTCCAGGCGTTACACCTGTCCATTTCATCTGTCGCCAATTGCAACGCCTCACCTTCAATCCCCTCAGATATTACCCTTTCATAATTCTTTAGCGCAGAAATAGCAGGCGTATCACCTATANATAAGGTGTCTAATAGAGTTGAATCTGGGGCCAAATCAGCTTCCTGTCTTAAATACGACCAACTCACATCCCCAGAAAAGGTAATTTTTCCGCTATCCGCAGGCTCAATTCCGCATAACGCCTTCATTAATGTTGACTTTCCAGCCCCATTTTTTGCAACTATAGCAACCCTCTGTCCGGAACTTAATCCAAAGGTCAAACCATCATAGAGCAGTTTTTCACCATATCTTTTACTTAGGCCTTCTACCGATAAAACGTTTTTTTTTGCCATAATTTCGTACAAATATACATCTATTAATCACCTATATATTCAGTAAAAACAGCCTTTTCAGGAGATTTCCACAATTTATCGTTAGTAGGTATTAAAATGATATTATTTTGCTATTGCTATAAGTCCAGATCTTAGCGCCAAACCTTAAAACATGGTTCTTATGAAAAAATTATTTACATTTTGTGTAACTGCTATTATGGCATTTACATTGTCAGCTCAAGACTCTATGACTTTGTCTAAGGGCGACATGGTTGCAGGATTAACATACAATTCTGCTTATGAAAACGAAAACCTTACAGATGATCTTGCGATCACTGTAGGTTATGGTATTTCTGACAACTTTGCTGTAATGGCAACAAGAGACGAAAACACTGATGGTGATGATGCATCAATCAACTTAGGAATTCGTTACTTCTACAACGGTTTCTACGGTCAGCTTAACATGAACGATGTTCAAGATGCTACTGAAGCTGATGAAGATGCTACATTAAGCGTTGGTAAAATGTTTTCTCTTGATTGGATCGATGGATTATATGTAGATCCAAGTATCACTCTTTCAAGAGACGAGGACGATAATACTGATACGTCATTTGGAATGACACTTGGTATGAAGTTCTAAAAGTATTATTCCTAACAGAAAGGGGGCTACTAAGCCCCCTTTTTTTTGCTTCAGTGTTTAATTCACTACTTATAATGACTAATAAAGATGACATATTTCGTTTATTTTTTTGGAAATAGCTTTTAACGTAGATGTTTTTTAACACTTTATCAACTATTTATTTTATGTAAAACCATTGAATTTACTGTTATTTGAAAGGATTTCCACATTTTTTCGTGAAAAGCACTTACTTATTTGTATATTTGCGCCGCATTTATCTCAGATATTTGCTAAAACCTTAAAAAATCGGTTCTATGAAAAAATTATTTACTTTTTGTGCGTCTGCTTTATTAGCATTCACACTTTCTGCTCAAGCTGAGCAACCTGAAGGTACTTGGTACCTTGGTGCAGGTAATGCAGAACACCTTATGAATTTATTCACTGGTGTTGAATTGACTGCTGAAATTGGTTATGCTGTTAAGGACGATCTTATTATTGGAGGTACTATTAAGTCTCATGGTGGTACTAATGAAGATGAGAACGTTATTAATGCAGACGTAATCTATTTTAAAAATGGATTTGGTTTTGGTGCACACATCAAAAACCTAACTGAAGTTGAGGGCGTAGAAGGTGCTGACGGAGAGCGTTCTATGGCTTTTTCTGTTGGTAAAATGGTTATGGTTGGCGCTATCAGTGATAGACTATATGTGTACCCAAATGTTGAATTCGATTCTGACATGAATGCTAATTCTGGCATCTCATTCGGTTTCCGTTTCTAAAAAAAGAAATTAATCTTATTTTAAAAGGGCTGCCTTAGGGTGGCCCTTTTTATTTTTAGCCTAGACAATGTATAATAGTTACAAAATATCTGAGTGGGAAGATTTATCAAGGGATGAACTTTATGCATGTCTTCGCTTAAGAATTGACGTTTTTGTGGTAGAGCAGGATTGTCCATATCCAGAATTAGATGGAAAGGACCAGTATAGTCTGCATTTATTTTCCGAAAATTTAGATATTTCAATGGGTAATTCAGTAAAAGCGTATTTAAGGATTGTTAAGCCCGGAGTTAGTTATAACGAACCAAGTATTGGGAGAGTGGCGATAGCAAAATCTATAAGAGGAAATGGTCTAGGTAAAGAGATAATGAAAAAAGCACTTGATGAGTGCTCAAATAGATGGCCAAATTCAGGCGTTAGAATCTCAGCTCAAAAATATTTGGTAAAATTCTACGAGGATCTGGGTTTTAAAGTCACTAGTGAAACTTACTTAGAGGACGGTATTCCTCATGTACAGATGTACAAAGAGTAATTATTTGGCTTTTTCGACGCTTGCTGCAACAAATGAGATGAACAGTGGGTGTGGTGCAAGCACTGTAGAAGCGTACTCTGGGTGGAATTGAGTAGCCAAGAAATATGGATGGCTTGGAATTTCAACGATTTCAACTAATCCACTGATTGGATTAATACCTGTAGCTAACATACCAGCTTCTTCGAACTGAGATTTATACTTGTCGTTAAATTCATATCTGTGCCTGTGTCTTTCTTCCACATTATCAACTCCGTAGATTTCATACGCTTTAGACCCTTCTTTTAGAGTGCACGGATATGCGCCAAGTCTCATAGTACCACCCATATCAGTAATAGACTTCTGTTCCATCATAAGGTCAATTACAGGATGAGGAGTATATTCCTTAATTTCCGATGAATGTGCTTCCTTAAGTCCTAGTACATTTCTTGCGAATTCAACGACAGCACACTGCATTCCAAGGCAAATCCCAAAGAATGGGATGCCAGTAGTTCTTGCATGCTTTATTGCTTCAAGTTTTCCGTCAATTCCTCTAGATCCAAATCCTGGAGCAACAAGTATCCCGTCTAGTTGCCCAAGTTTTTCATTAATATTTCCTTCATTGATTTGCTCTGAGTGAATCCAATCTAGCTCAATTCCTGTTTTAAGTTCAGCTCCCGCATGATCGAGGGCTTCTGCAATACTCTTATAGCTGTCCTTTAGTTCAACATATTTACCTATAAGACCTATTTTCACTGACCTTTTAGGGTTTTTATATCTGCTAAGGAAATTGTTCCATCTGCTTAAATCAGCAGTTGGTACTGAGCCTATATCTACTCCAATTTTCTTAAGAACTACCTCGTCAAGTTTTTCTTCTTTCATAAGAAGAGGTACGTCGTAAATCGTATCTGCATCGATAGATTGGATTACAGAATCTGGACTTACGTTGCAGAATCTTGCAAGCTTACTTCTAATTCCAGTGTTGAGTTCATGTTCGGTTCTACAAACGAGTATGTCTGGCTGTACACCAAGCTCAAGTAGTTGTTTTACAGAGTGTTGGGTTGGCTTAGTTTTAAGTTCTCCAGCAGCACTTAGGTATGGGATTAGAGTTAGGTGTATCACCAATGTATCTTCTGGGCTTTCCCATTTCATCTGTCTTACCGCTTCGATATAAGGTAGTGATTCGATATCGCCAACTGTGCCTCCTATTTCTGTAATAACAAAATCAAATTCGTTTTCGGATCCAACTATTTGAATGCATCTTTTGATTTCGTCAGTGATGTGAGGTATTATTTGTACTGTTTTTCCTAAGTATTCCCCACGGCGTTCTTTATTTATTACACTCTGATAAATTCGTCCAGTAGTGATGTTGTTTGCTTGCGTAGTACAAACGTTTAAAAATCTCTCATAGTGCCCTAAATCAAGATCTGTTTCTGCTCCATCAACAGTTACATAACATTCTCCATGTTCGTATGGATTAAGTGTTCCAGGGTCGACGTTGATATATGGATCAAGCTTTTGTATGGTGACCTTATAACCACGTGATTGAAGAAGTTTTGCCAGTGAAGCTGAGATAATACCTTTTCCCAAACTAGAGCTAACTCCTCCTGTTACGAAGATGTAACGGCTGTTTCTTCCACTTGATAAGGTATCGCTCGATTGAGCTGAGTTGTTTGGCATGTCCCGAATTCTAAACAAAATATGAATACGGGATACAAAGGTAGTTTAATTATGTCGTTCATAAAGAGAAAATTTAATTCTCTTCTATACTTTTTGTCAATGCATCTACAACCTTGTGCCCTGAAAGGAATTCGTTAGCAATGACACGTATCAATGTGTATCCTGGCACTGCTAAAACCATACCTGTAACTCCGACAAGCATACCCGCCATACTAATTACAATGAAAATTTCAAGAGGATGTGCTTTTACTCGATTTGAGAAAAGAAATGGCTGAGTAAAGAAATTATCNATTAACTGAGTTAATATGTAAACTAGTGCTGCAGAACCAATATGTGGAAGCCATCCAAATGTTTCTCCAGAATACGTAGTGGCAACTATCAATAGCCCTATAAAAGCTCCAATAAGTGGCCCTATGTATGGGATCAAATTGAGTATCCCAGCTATGAAACCTAAAATTATTGCGTTTTCTACACCAACAATTGAAAGTCCTGTACTAATCATTACAGTTACTATAGATACTTGGATAATTAATCCGCTAAAGTATCTCGTTAATAGGTATGATGAATTCTCCATTATGTTCTTAATTTTCTCAATTTGAGAATCAGGAGTAATAGATAAAACGATGTTGTAAAAGAGGTTGGAATCTTTTAAAAAGAAAAATGTCATAAATAGGATTGAGAAGATTGCAATAAATGCTGTGCCAAGAATGTTTATAAGGCTACTAAAGAGGTTTGATACTGATCCAAATCCAACAATATCTGTTGTAGAATCGAAAAGCAGGGATGAAATACTATCGTGGCCGATATTTAATTGAAGTGTGATCTGATCTATTACAGCTACCCAACCTTTAAGATTGCCTGCTAATTGTTGAGTGTCAATAGAAGATAGAGCTTGAGCTTGGGTGGCAATAAGTGGTCCAAATAGGGCCATCACAAGACTTCCCGCGAATAAAAAACATGTTAGTGCAACAATAGCTCCGATTGAATTCGGTAGTCTTTTACCCTTGATTTGGACTTTAGTTACTAACTCAACAATTGGCCGTCCTGCAAAACTTAAACCAACTGAAACCATAAGATATCCAAGTAAATCACGAAATAGATATACTCCGTATGCACATATTAACACTGTAATTATACTGACAACCTGCCTTGCAATAGAATTATTCATGACAGCAATTTACACAAATAGAAATTTATANAAATTAGGCGTGACTAAATTTGATTTATAAATTTGCACTCACTTATGAAGGCTCGACATAACTCAAAAAGTAGGCAAGATTATTTGAAGGCTATCCTTTCACTGGATTTGAAAGGGGTTAAAACAAGTACCTCCTCTATTTCAGAAAAACTTAATACAAAACCAGCATCTGTTACTGGTATGTTTAAGGTACTATCTGATTTGGGTTTGATTGAGTATAAGCCTTATCAAGGCGCTTTATTGACACCAAAAGGTAGATCAGAGGCTATCTCTCTTTTGAGGAAACACAGGCTTTGGGAGACGTTTATGGTTGAGAATTTGTGCTTTGGATGGGATGAAGTGCACGAGGTTGCAGAGCAGTTAGAGCATGTAGAGTCAAAGAAGTTGGTTGATAGATTGGATGCATATATGGGCTATCCTTCTTTTGATCCTCACGGTGAACCTATTCCAGATGCAGATGGAAATATGATTGATAGAAGAAATCTAGTTCAAGTTTCAACCCTCAGAGAGGGTGATTTAGCTAGTATTCAAGGTGTTCTGGGTTCAAGCGATACTTTTTTAAGACACTTGGGCGATTTGGGGATTAGATTGGGTCTCGTATTTAAGGTAAAAAAGGTTTTTGAATTTGATGGTAATCTCTTAGTTGAGATTAACACTGATAATGGGCAGCAAAGAGAATATTCTTGGTCTAAGAAATTAGTAGAACAATTATTAGCTGAAATAAAGTAAGATGTTTGATTCATTAGTTATGTGGATGGAATCTATAGGGCCAGTAAAATCAGCTCTAATGGCAACAATATTTACTTGGCTTATGACGACCGCAGGTTCTTCACTTGTTGTGTTTTTCAATTCTATGCACCGTAGGTGGTTTGATGGTATGCTTGGATTTACTGGAGGTGTAATGGTTGCTGCTAGCTTTTGGTCTTTGTTATCTCCTTCAATAGAAATGTCTGAAGGTGTTGGGTTTGTTAAAGTAATTCCAGCAGCCATAGGTTTTCTTTTGGGTGCTCTATTCATTTTCATGTTAGACAAACTCACTCCTCACTTACATATCAATTTTCAAGTTAATGAAGCTGAGGGTCCTAAAACAGATTGGCATAGTACAACTCTATTAGTTCTTGCAATTACTCTTCACAATATTCCTGAGGGATTAGCTGTAGGAGTATTATTTGGTGGTGCCGCTTTGGGTATTGATGGAGCAACAACAGCAGGCGCACTTGCGTTGGCAATTGGTATTGGAATCCAAAACTTCCCAGAAGGATTAGCAGTTTCGATGCCTTTAAGAAGACAGGGTGTTAGTATTGGAAAATCAGTTTGGTTTGGCCAGTTAAGCGCAATTGTAGAGCCGGTTGCAGGAGTTTTAGGCGCATTGCTGGTATTGCAAATTGAGCCATTGCTTCCTTATGCTCTTGCTTTTGCTGCAGGAGCCATGATTTACGTTGTAGTTGAAGAAGTGATTCCAGAAACCCAAAGAGACAAGTATACGGATTTTGCCACTCTCGGATTTATAGGTGGCTTTATCGTTATGATGACTTTAGACGTAGGATTAGGCTAAAAACACAATTCTGCACCCCCAAATCTTCCAGAACTCATTAGAAGTACGCAGTGGTTCTCAGAGGGAATTTCTTTTAATCTTGAGCTTAGCTCTTCAACTGAAGTAATTACCTCTAAATCCTCTCTCTTAAAGGCGTTTTTAACTTCTTCAGGGCTTATTGCAGGTAGTCTTTTGTGTTCTAAAACTTTGGGGTCGTAGAAGACAATGGCCTTATCGACCCTATTCATTGAGTTTTTGTACTGAGGTAAAAAGTCCTTATTCAGACTAGAAAAGGTGTGGAGTTCAAATACAGCAGTTACTTTTCTGTTTGGGAAGGATCCTACTACTCCTGCTTGTGTTGCCTTAAGCTTAGAGGGTGCGTGTGCAAAATCTCTAAATGCAATGAAACCTTCTCTTTCATTGATTACTTCAAGCCTTTTTGCCGCACCCTTAAATCCCTTTATTGAACTTATGAATTCAGTGCTAGAAATCCCAATTTCATTGCAAACTGATTTTGCTCCCTCTAAGTTTTGATAGTTATGGGCTCCCACTAATTGTGTTTCTAACAAAGTACCGTCTTTAAATTCTATTTTGTTAGACGTTTTGCCTGGAGTGCTATGTGGAGTTGAGTAAGGGATATAGCTAATATCTGTCCTCTTTTCTTTAAATTCATATACCAGATTGCATAACTTCTTGTCTTCTTGAAAATACATAAGAGTCCCGTTGCGTTCGATAGTATCTATAAACTCTCGAAAGGTGTCCAAATAACTTTCCTTGGTAGGGAAAACGTTTATATGATCCCATGCAATCCCTGTTATAATAGCTATGTGAGGTCTATAATGAAGGAACTTTGATCTTCTGTCAATAGGTGAGCTCAGGTATTCGTCGCCTTCGATAACTGCGAATTCGCTGTCTTTACTTAGTTCGAGCATTCTATTGAAGCCCTCTAACTGCGCGCCTACCATAAAATCGGTTTTAATTCCGCTATTTTTCATTGCATGAAGCAACATAGATGTAATTGTAGTTTTCCCGTGACTACCACCAACAACTATCCTCGTTTTATCCTCTGTTGCTTTGTATAAATACGAAGGGTATGACTCGATTTTCAGGCCAAGTGACTGCGCCTTTAATAGCTCTGGATTTTCAATTCTTGCGTGCATTCCCAGAATTATCACATCGATATCATCAGTTATTCTGCTTTCATCCCAACCCTCGCTATCAGGAAGCAATCCTGCAGCATCTAATCTTCCCCTGCTGGGCTCGAAAATTTGGTCGTCGGATCCGCTAACCTCATGACCTAAATGGTCAAGAGCCAGAGCAAAATTGTGCATAGCACTACCGCCAATAGCAATGAGGTGAATTCGCATGTGTTAAAGTTAATCTGAAACAGAAGTTATAATTCCACCAATTGCTGCTAAGTCATCAAAAAATGCAGGGTAGCTCTTCGCAACGCATTCTGCATCTTCAATTTCAATTGGAGCACCTGCGCTACCAAGAATTGCAGCTGCCATTACAATCCTGTGGTCTCCTCTTGGATTAATTCTACAAGGTTTTATTTTACTGGGATTGACGTATAAATAATCGCCTTCAATTGTACATGTTACGCCTGCTTTCTCAAATTCTTCAACTATAGCTATGCCTCGATTAGATTCCTTAGTGGCTAGTCGTCCAACGCCCTTGATTTTTGAAGATTTCTTGCCAAATGCTGCAAGAGCTGCAATAGTTGGGAATAAGTCGGGACAGTTTGTTAGATCGAGATTGAAGTATTTTGGCTTCTTTTTAGAAATACTTATTCCACCATCAGTTCCAAGAAGATGGTAGCCTGCAAATAATAGAGCGCCTTTTATTGCTGAATCAGCTTGGCTAAATCTCCCTCTAATTCCAGTTATCTCGAGTTCTGGCTTTCCGCAAAGAGCTCCTAGTGCAAGAAGCACAGCGGCTGAACTCCAATCCCCATCCATCTCCACTTCAACTCCTTCAAAGCATTGATTTGCAGGGATTGAAAACAAATCTAGATTATCATGATGTTCGTGATCGCACTCTAGGCCCAAATCCTTCATCAATTCTAGAGTCATCTCTATATATGGTCTAGATACTAATCCATTTATTTTTACAATAGAATCAACGTCCGCAAAAGGAAGTGCTAAAAGTAGTCCGGTAATGAATTGTGAACCATGAGAGCCGTTAAGTTCTATTTCTCCGCCATGGAGGGTGCCATTTATGGTTATTGGCGCCTTGCAGTCATTTGATTCTACTTCTAGACCTAGCGCTTTTAATCCTTTGATAAGCTGAGTTTGCGGTCTGTTTAGTAGTGTGCCTTCTGCTTGGATTGATATCTCATTTCCACTTAAGGCGGCAATTGGCGCAAACATTCTAAAGGCTAAACCAGATTCACCGGCTTGTAATTCACCCGTTCTTGGCGAAGGAATTCCTAAAAGAGTAGGGGTGATTTGAATTCCATTTGACCCAAGTTCTATTTCAGCTCCAAGCTCTGCAGCCATTGATATAGCTGATGTACAGTCGTTACAGTCAGAAAGGTCAATAATTTTTGATGGTGTGTTGGCTAGAAGGGCAGCTGCTATGAATCTTTGGGATAAGCTTTTAGAACTTGGTGCTTGTACCGTTCCGCTCAAAGTGCTGGGGCTAACCTTTAGAATCATGCTTTCTTATAGCCAATGTATATGCTAGCAATGCCTCCAGTGAGCTTTACCTGCTTAGTATTTACGAAACCTACTTTTTGCATTTCGCGTAGAAAATCGTCACCTTCTGGAAAAGCCATGACACTTTCTGGAAGGTAGGTGTAAGCCGCTGAGTCCCTTGAAACTATTTTGCCAAGTGTGGGCATTATGAATTTAAAATAAAACCCAAATAACTGTTTGATTGGAAATAATTTAGGCTTGCTAAATTCAAGTATAATTGTAATCCCTTTTGGGTTTAGTACCCTATTCATTTCTCTTAAACCTTTTTCTAGATTTTCAAAGTTTCTAACACCAAATCCAACAGTGTATGCATCGAAGCTTTTGTCTTCGAATGGGAGGCTTTCTGAATCGCCTTGCTGAAGGGTGATTCTATCCTCATAACCTTTGACTTTTAGCTTTTCATCCCCAACATCTAGCATACCTCTACTAATATCAACACCAGTAACATGAGCATTGAGTCCCATCCTTATAGCTTCAATTGCGAAATCAGCAGTGCCAGTAGCCATATCTATGATGGTTTGTGGATCTTCTTTGCGTAAAATCCTTATGCAGCGCTTTCNCCAAAGCACATCTATGCCTAAAGAAAANAAGTGATTTAGAAAATCGTACNTNTGAGCNATGTTGTCGAACATTCGTTCAACTTGNTGCTTTTTAGACTCGTTTTCTGGTGTTGTATATGGAGTAATCTTTGTTCCCATTATCCAATCATTGTNTGNCCTTCAGGATATTTGAAGTGNGATTTTAAAGCTNTGCCCCCAAGNGCAAATGCTACTGTTAATGTNCCAACCCTACCNATAAACATCGATAGAGAAATAATAATTTTCCCAGCTGGTGANAGCATAGGGGTAAGNCCNGTNCTGAGTCCCACTGTTCCCATTGCGCTTACTTGNTCGAAGACTAAGTCTAGNAAAGTNATTTNGNCTGAGTTNAGAAGANCTGCCTCGCTTATNGTAAGAATGAAAANGAAAAGGCAATTTCCNACAATGAAGAAAAGCAAGACGCTGTAGGCCCTAGAACGAAGCATTGGTCCAATAGTTCTCTTGTAAAGGTGAACGTGGTCAAGACCTCTAACTGTACGCCAAACATCTGAAAGAACAACGCTTAAAGTTGATGTCTTGATACCTCCACCTGTTGATGATGAGGACGCTCCAATAAACATTAGAATAATGAACATAAACAGCATTGGAATGCCTACAGATCCTATATCGACGGTGTTAAATCCAGAAGTCCTTGTTACACTTTGAAATATTGATGTGGTAAATTTTCCATATCCACTCATTCCGTCCATTACTCCATTCCATTCTAGACAAGCGAATGCAATAGCGCCAATTGCTACTAGGATAAGTGAAAAGTTGAGTGCAATTTTTGTTGCAAAACCCAAACCCTTCCAAGGCACGGCTTTTCTTTCCCTTAGCTTGATTGGGTCGAAGATGTCAAATAGGGCTACCATCCCTAAGGCTCCAACAAACACTAAGATTGTTACTATCCAATGGGTAGCCCAGTTTGTGCTAACGTTTGGGTGTGCTAAGCCATCAGTAAATAGAGTTATCCCAGCGTTGTTGAACGCGCTCACACTATGGAATATCGAAGAGAAAACTCTGTCTCCAAGTGTGTTAAAATCAACCTTTGTAGACCAAGAAAAGGCAAGTGCAGCAGCTCCTATGAGCTCAATGGAGATGCACCATGCAAATACCTTTCTCAAAGTATTCTTTCCGCTAAGAAAGCTTTCTTTATTGACAAAATCTTCAATTACATCGTGCTGCATAACGCTAACCCCAAACCTCGCAGCAAGCGCTAAAAACGATGTGAATGCAATGATATTTAGTCCTCCAAGCTGCATGAGCATTAGGAGTACAATTTGGCCTTTGAAAGTGAAGAATATCATGGTGTCTTCAACCATCAATCCAGTTACGCACGTGGCAGAAGTAGAGGTAAACAGAGCATCTAAGAAATTCATACTTCCATCTATAGTAGTCATCTCTGGCATCATCAAAAACAAGGTACCTGCACTAGTAATCCCCAGGAAACTCAGTATAAACAGCACTGCTGGATGCATCTTAATGCTCGGGAGAACGTTTCCCTTTCGCATTAATTCAGCAATGATCACAATTACGAAATAGAGCTGTATGAAGATTGTAGAAAAATCAGTATATGAGTCTATTCCCATTGCAATTAGCAGAGGTTCTAAAAGTAGGGAGTTGAAGAACAAGTCTCCAACACCTTCAATGACAAGGAGGGACATTACTATACCTTCAAACCAATGTTCTTTGAGAAATTTATGCGGGTGGAAGTCGTATATAATTCTTATGAGGTAGTGAAGGACGTAATACCCAAAACTAAATTTCACAAAACCCATTAAGATAACTGAGCTTTCTGGAGTTTGAGAATATCCGTAATAGATTGAAAGCACAACTAATGCAATTATCGATATCAAGAGTTTGATAATCTTTAGAATCTTTAAGTTTCTCGTCTTTGATTCGTATAGACTCAGATTAACTCGTTCTCTAAAATCTCTTAACTTCATTATTAATATATAGCGGCAGGATCGTCTGAATAAACTACAAAAAAAACGCTATTTTTTTATAGGATCGACCTTTGTTTCTTTCTGTACCCTTTGATATTTCTTGTAGAGATTTACCTGATACAACCATGATAAAAGCTAATGCTATTTCTATATCTTTTTTTTAAAAAATCTACTAAATTTATTTCTATTTTATTGACTAATGAACAAAAAAAGGTATGTAAAGCTTTTTGTTTTTTTAAAATATTTTGTTCCAAAAAATAACTACTATCATGGGTTTTTGCCATAATTTCTCTTTGTATAGTTTATTTTTAATTCTTTGAATCCTTCAGCATACTTCTCTACTAACTCTGCTTTAATGGCGTTTCTATCACAATTCAGATCTCTAACCTTTAATGCAAGTCTTCCGATTTCCTCAAGTGGCAAATCAGTTCCTCTTCTTATATCACCTTCGGTGTCCCATAATTTGCCATTAGTAATGTATAAAGATTCAATATATTCATTTAAATCTGCATTGTAAGATTTGATTTCATTTAAATAACATTCTAATTCTTCCTTAACATCTTCATCAGTTCTTTCAGATTTTAATTTTGTAATAGTATACCTATCTACTATTTCTGATATAGGCATTTTCATATTCCAATAGATTTAAGTTATTATTTTTTGCTTTCAAGTTGTATGTAATTTGGAACACCATAACCGAATATTTACAACAGTTTTATTATACCAAGAAACATGATCTTCAGTATTGTATTCGTTAAAATTGACCCAAGCATATGAATCGATTGTATAATCACTTAACTCAAGATTGGATAACGTCAAAATTTGGTTTTTTGTATATATCATCGGCTAATTTTTAAGCCAATTTACCCACGGCTTCTCTTATTCTAGATGCCGCTTCAGCAAGAACTTTATCTGAAGCAGCGTAGCTCAATCTTATGCACTCTGGAGTGCCAAACGCAGAACCACTAACTGTAGCCACATACGCTTCTTCAATTAAAAACATAGCTACGTCATCAGAATTGTTTAAAGTTTTGCCATTATACGACTTTCCAAATAACCCGCTTATATCTGGAAACAAGTAGAATGCACCCATTGGCTTGTTGAGCATAATGCCTGGTATACCACTAAGGTCCTCGAGCATCTGATCTCTTCTCCTCAAGAATGCATCTAGCATGTGCTCGGCAATACTTGGGTCTGCATCAACAGCTTCAGCAGCTGCGGCCTGTGCGATGGAACAAGGGGCAGAAGTGATTTGACCTTGAATCTTATTACACGCAGCAGCAATCCACTTGGGAGCACCAATATACCCAAGCCTCCAACCTGTCATAGCGAATCCCTTAGATACGCCGTTCACAGTAACCACTCTATCCATCATGCCTTCAACACTAGCCAAACTCGCGTGCTTAAGTGTGAAATTTATAAGCTCATAAATCTCGTCGCTAATCGTGATGATATTGTCGTTCTTCCTCAAAACATCGGCAAGCGCCTGAGTCTCTTCAAGCGTGTATACCGAACCCGAAGGGTTACAAGGAGAAGAATAAATCACCATTCTAGTTTTGTCAGTGATTGCATCCTCCAGAGCCTCAGGCTTAATCTTATAATCATCGTCAATACTTGTTGGGATAACTATCGGCACACCCTTAGCTAGCTTAACGATTTCAGCATAACTAACCCAATAAGGAGCAGGCAAGATCACCTCGTCTCCAGGATTCACAATAGAAAGCACAACGTTCGCAATGCTTTGCTTAGCGCCGTTGCTTACTACTATTTGGTCTGGGTCGTAATCAAGCCCGTTGTCTCTTTTGAATTTCTTAGAAATGGCCTCTCTAACTCTAACAGTACCTGCTACTGGGGTGTAATGAGTGTCATTTGCATTTATGGCATCTATTCCAGCTTGTTTCAATTGCTCCGGAGTGTCAAAATCTGGTTCACCAAGAGATAGAGAGATTACGTCAATACCTTGAGCCTTGAGTTCGCGAGCCATTTTGGCCATTGCAATTGTAGCTGATTCGCTAAGGCTGTTTAGAAGGTCAGAAGTGCGGTTGTTCATGCCTAAAATTAGATGCTTGTTTTTGATTCAAAATTCGCCGTCAAAGGTACTTCGTTATGTGGGAGTAACACCAGCCCAAGGGTAGTAATTATTCCATTTACTGGGAGGAGAGCAAAGCCAAAACTAAACCCATAATTCGTACTCAGAAATTTCTCTAAAACATAGCAAACAATAGGGGCAGCGACCGCTACATATGGAATTAACTTATCCTTTGGTAGGCGCTTTGTAAATATCCCGTAGAAAAATAATCCCAAAAGTGGACCGTATGTATAGTTCGCCGCAGTGAAAAGAGCAGCAACAGCACTTTGATCATTGATTGATCTAAAAATCATAATCACGCACAGCAGCACCACAGCTACTCCAATGTGAACCTTACCACGAATATTTACAGCCTTTTTCTCCTCCATCTTTTCGGTACCAATTATATCCACACAGGTCGAAGTAGTTAGAGCAGTCATAGCAGAATCAGCAGAACTGAATGCAGCAGCGAGCAGTCCCACGAGGAACACACCACCAACCCACATCCCAAGAGTCCCGCCAAGTGCAAGCATGGGGTATAGCTTATCTGTTTGCTCTGGTATGGCCAAACCATCTGTGCCAGCTTGAACGTAAAGCAAAGCACCAAGAGAAAGGAAAAGTATGTTGGCAAAGAATAGGATGAAGGCAAAAGACCCCATGTTTTTTTGGGCTGACTTAAGGTCATTGTAAGAGAGATTCTTTTGCATCATGTCTTGGTCTAAGCCAGTCATAGCAATGCAAAGAAATACCCCAGCGATAAAATGCTTTACAAAGTGATTTGGCACCTTCCAGTCTGAGAGCTCAAATATCTTCGTCATCCCACTAGATTCAACAAGTTCAGGAATTCCTGAGAAATTCACATCCTGGGCTTTTGCTATGGCAATAATTGTCAAAACAACAGCTCCTAGCATACAGGCGGTTTGTACTGTATCAGTCCAAATAACAGTAGCCATTCCTCCTTTCTTTGTGTAGAAGAAAATCACAGATAGAACAACTATTACTGTTGCAGCGAAGGCCCAGTTGGGTACTACGCCTCCAAACATTGGTTCTAAGAAGGCAATTTCAACGACTAGGGCAACTAGGAATAATCTAAAAGAAGCGCCAATAGTCCTACTTAAAAGAAAAAATGAAGCTCCAGTTTTATATGCTTTAGAACCGAAGCGATCGTCTAAGTATGTGTAGATGCTCGTAAGTCCCATTTTGTAGTAAAGTGGGAGGAGGAAGAACATTATGAAACCATAGCCTGTACAAAAACCCATCATCATTTGTAAGTATGTCCAGTTTTGGGATCCCACCCAACCAGGGACAGAGATGAAGGTTACTCCGCTCAACGTTGCACCTATCATCCCAACCGCAACAACGTACCATGGAGCGGCCTTTCCCGCTAAGTAAAAGTCGCTATTCTTGGTTTTGTCGCCAGTAAAATGTGCTATGATAAAAAGAACGCCAACATAGCCAAGAGCTATGAGTAGAAATGTCAATGGAGTCATAGTCCAAATGTAAGGTTCGAGCGGTGAGTTTGGCTGACTATATTTACATTGTGGATCAACTACCCTCTAGACTCATTGAAGCAGCTGTAGATCAGATTGCAACTCTACCAGGAATAGGTAGAAGGACCGCACTTAGGTTAGCCCTTAGCTTACTCAGAAGAGATCCAGAAAAAGTTCATCAATTAGCGGATTCTTTAAAGGAAATGAGCGATGGAGTAAAGCCATGTGAGAATTGCCACAATCTTACTGAAGACATTGTTTGTAGCATTTGCAATAGCATTGGTCGTGATTCCCAAACGATCTGCGTTGTTGAGGATATCAGAGATCTACTTGCAATAGAAAACCTTGGGCTATACAAAGGCGTTTACCATGTGTTGGGAGGAGTCATTAGTCCTATGGATGGTGTTGGGCCGTCAGATTTATTTGTGCAAAGCTTGGTCGATAGAGTGCAAAATTCTAGCGAAAATACAGAGGTGATTTTTGCACTTCCTGCAACTATGGAGGGTGAAACAACTTCATTCTACCTCTATAAAAAACTTCAGAATCTCAATGTTGAGGTTACGTCGCTTGCAAGAGGAGTTGCAGTTGGCGAATCTCTGCAGTATGCTGACGAAGCAACTCTTTCAAGATCTATTGAAAAAAGAACTATTTACAGCGTAGGACAATGAAGTTGAGCGTTATCATAGTTAGTTATAACGTTGAGAAATTCCTTTCTCAATGCCTTGTTTCTGTTGAAAGGGCAATAGATCAAGTTGGTAAGGGCCTCGTCGAAGTGTTTGTTGTAGATAACGATTCTGTTGACGGGACTTGCGCTTTGGTCAAGGAAAAATTTCCTTGGGTTACTTTAATCGAAAACAAGGAAAACACAGGGTTCTCAGTTGCAAATAATCAGGCAATTAAGATTTCTAAAGGTGAATATGTCCTTCTATTAAATCCTGATACTGTTGTTTCAGAAAACACCTTTGCTGATTGCATTGAATATTCTGATTCCAATCCTAAACTTGGAGGACTCGGTGTTCCAATGTTTGACGGAAGTGGAACTTATCTTCCTGAAAGCAAACGCGGTATTCCTTCACCTTGGGCTTCTATGTGTAGGATCTCAGGGCTATACAGATTAGCTCCTAAATCAAAAAAGCTAAATTCATACTACGCTGGACATTTAAAACGCGATGAAACAGCCCAAACAGAAATTTTAAGCGGTGCTTTCATGTGGATGAGAGCAGATACGTTAAAAGAAGTCAGTGTACTGGATGAGCAATTCTTTATGTATGGTGAAGACATAGACCTAAGCTGGAGGATTATTAAGGGAGGTTGGGAAAATCATTATTACGCAGGAACCCAAATCATCCACTACAAGGGAGAAAGCACAAAAAAGGGAAGCTTCAATTACGTATCAGTATTTTACAAGGCAATGCTAATTTTCGCAGAGAAGCATTTTGAAGGAGGCCAAGCTGCGATATACAATTGGATTATTCGCATGGCGATATATGCTAGAGCATCACTTTCTATAATCAAGCGCCTTGCAACTGATTTATTCTTGCCAATAGTTGAAGGAATTGCCCTTTATGCTACTCTTTACTTCTTCCTTCAATACTATTCAGCCAAAACTGGAATAGAATACGATTGGGTTCAATCATCACTAGCACTGGGTTACTACACTCTTTTTTGGCTTTTCATGCTTTGGCTTTTCGGTGGATACGACAAACCATGGGTTCCAAGAAGGGTTATGAGGGGAATATTCTTCGGATCAATTTCCTTAATAGCTGTTTATGGTTTACTTCCTGAATCCCTGAGGTTTTCTAGAGCAGTACTAATCTTTGGAACAATTAGTTTCACTGCAATTATTAGTATAGGTCGAATAATTTTTGGAGGGTGGAGGATAGAAAAAAAGGTGTCAAACAGATTAGTTGTTGCATCTGAGGATGAGGCTAAATCTATATACTCTCTATTATCTTCAATAGAGCCCAAATTCAAATCAGTAAATCACTCTGACGAAATAATGTCGCCCGATCAGCTAAGCTCTTTAAGGGACTTCGTTAGAATTCACAATATTGGAGAGGTGATTTTTAGTGGGAGAGATGTAACTGCAAGCTCTATCATTACTTCCTTATCTGCTGTCTCAGGTAAGACTCTTTGTAGAATTGCATGGACTGACGATGGATCAGTATTGGGCTCTGGAGGGCTAGGTCCCGATCCTTTGACAGAATTAGATGGAGCAATCTATGGTGTTGCTGCGCGCAGATATAAGAGATTACTTGATATTAGTCTGTCATTATTTTTCATAATCGTCAGTCCACTTTTGATTATATTAGGTCGTGGTAGATGGGTGGTAAATTCATTTAAAGTGGGTTTGGGCTTCCAAACTTGGGTTGGAATAAATATTCCGGGAACAAATAAAGGAGCATTTTCAAAACCTTTTGTTGTCTTAGCTGTTGATTCTGATGACATTAGGGTTCNTGAAAGATTGAGTTTATCTTATGCAAGACAATACCACCCATTTGAAGACTTGAAGCTTGTATTAAACGCACTACTTTTGCAAAACGAAAATCGATAGTATGGCAATCATAGAAATTCTACTTCCAAAGATGGGTGAGAGTGTAGCAGAAGCTACAATCACAAACTTGCTATTTGAACCAGGATCTAGTGTTGAGGCAGATGAGGCAATTGTTGAAATTGCAACAGATAAGGTTGATAGCGAGGTTCCAGCACCTGAGGATGGAGTTTTAGTAGAATGGTTAATTGCTGAAGGTGATGTTGTTCCAGTAGGTGTAGCAATTGCTAAATACGANGTTGGAGGTGAAGCAGGAGAAACTGCTCCACAACCTGCTACTGCAGAACCAGCATCTGAGTCAGCAACTTTTGCTGCCGCTGAGCCTGTTGCTGAACCAACTCAAGCACATGAACCAACTCCAGAAGCTATTGCAGCTGTTTCTGCGCCATTGAATTCAACTCCAGAAAGAACGGGACCTTCAGGTAGATTTTATTCTCCGCTAGTTAGGAGCATTGCACAAGAGGAGGGTATTAGCATGGAAGAACTCGAGGCTATTCAAGGTTCCGGATCTGAGGGAAGGGTTACTAAGAAGGATATGATGGCTTACATAGCTAATAGAGGAACAGCTCTTACAAAATCTTCGGCGCCAGTAGCATCTACTTCAAGGCCAGAGCCCAAACCTGTTAGTGCTCCTACCTACAACGTTAGTTCTTCATCACACGAACCACATCCAGCATTTAAGTCTGTAACTGGAGGATATGATATCGTTGAGATGGACAGAATGCGCAAGCTTATNTCTAANCANATGGTGGATTCAGTTCANACATCTCCACACGTTACTTCATTTGTGGAAGCTGATGTTACTGTAATGGTTCAGTGGAGAAATAAGAATAAGAATGCATTCTATGAGAAGTATAGAGAAAAGCTGACTTTTACTCCACTACTTGCTGAAGCAATAATTAAAGCAATTGGAGATTTCCNAGGAGTAAATGCAAGTGTTAATGGAGATGACATAGTAATGCACAAGGCAATTCACCTTGGAATGGCGGCTGCCCTTCCAAGTGGAAACCTAATCGTACCAGTTATTAAGCACGCAGATCAATATAATCTTCAAGGTCTTGTTCGCCAAGTAAACGATCTCGCAAATAGAGCTCGTCAAGAGCAATTGGGACCAGATGATGTTGTTGGAGGAACATACACAATGAGTAATGTGGGAACTTTTGGAAACGTGATGGGTACTCCTATCATTAATCAGCCACAAGTTGGAATTCTAGCACTAGGAGCAATTAGAAAGCGTCCTGCAGTAATTGAAACTCCAGAGGGAGATGTTATTGGCATCAGGCATATGATGTTCCTTTCTCATAGCTACGACCATAGAGTTGTAGACGGAATGCTTGGAGGAAGTTTTGTAAGAAGGGTTGCAGACTACCTTGAAAGCTTTTCTATCGATAGGCCACTAGAGGGATAATTTTTTCTTTTCCATGCGTACCTTGTTGAGGTAAAATTTTGAATATGGAATTTGAAGAAGGATTGAAGAGGCTTAAACTCAAGAAACCACTTGTTGTATTTGATTTAGAGACTACTGGTACCCAAGTTGGGGTTGACAGAATTGTCGAAATTGCTATGATTAAAGTCCAAACTGATGGAACTTTAATACGTAAACCAGAGGAATCAGGACCAGAAAACAGGATACTTATTAATCCAGAAATCCCCATTCCCATTGAGGCAAGTCTTGTTCACGGAGTTTATGATAAGGACGTAGAGGGGGAATATACTTTTGGCCAAATTGCACCAGGACTAGCAAAGTTTCTAGAAGGCTGTGACCTTGGAGGATACAATTCGAACAAATTTGATGTTCCTATGTTGGCGGAAGAGTTTTTGAGAGTGGACGTCGATTTTGGGCTTGAGGGAAGGAATTTAATAGATGTCCAAAACATCTTCCACAAGATGGAGCAACGAACGCTTAAAGCAGCATATAAGTTTTATTGCAACAAGAATCTTGACGGTGCGCATGAAGCAATGCCAGATACCTCGGCAACCTTAGAGATTTTAATTGAGCAATTGGACAAGTACAAGGACGTGAAATTTGAGGATAGTCATGGAGTAGTTGTTGGTCCAGTTCCTTCAGAAATGGAAAAGTTACATGAATTTTGCCAACGCTCTAAAAACGCAGATTTGGCTGGAAGATTAGTCTATAATGACGAGGGAGAAGTTGTGTTCAATTTTGGAAAACATAGAGGTACTCCAGTAAAAGAATTGCTCGATAAAGAGCCAGGATACTACGGATGGATGATGAATGGTGATTTCCCCAGGTACACATTAAGCGTATTAAAACAAATTAAAGAAGGAACCTTCGGTAAATGAGAATTGCAGTTTTAGTTTCCAACGATTTAAGCTTTGACCAAAGGGTAAAGAAAACTTGTGCTGTTTTAGAAGAAGCAGGCCACGAAATTTTACTCGCTGGAAGAGAGTTGGAAGGATCTATCCCTTACGAAGGACCTGGAATTGCAACTCGTTTTAAGCTGAAGCACACTAGGGGTGTTAGATTTTACTGGGAGCTACAAACGGCATTGATTAAGTGGCTTAAGGAGGCTGATGTCGATGCGGTTTGGGCTAATGATTTGGATACGCTTTATCCAGCTATTAATGTGGGGAGGAAGAAGGGGTTGCCTGTGGTTTATGACAGCCATGAGTTCTTCACTGAGTCAGCAGGACTCACAAACGCGCCTTTGAAGAGGTTGGTTTGGCTTATGTTAGAAAAGATGACTGTTCCTAAAGTTGGCCAAATGATAACAGTAAACGACTCCATTGCTCAGTGCTACAAGGATAGATATGGCATAAGGGTAGATGTCGTTAGGAATATGCCTGTATTAAGTGAAATTCCAGAGGTAGAGCACAGAGTGCCGTTCGAAAAGTATGGTGTGCCAACGGATCTCCCAATCATGCTTCTTCAAGGTGCCTTTATGGATAGAGATAGGGGTACACAAGAAGCGGTTGATGCTCTGGAGGAAATTACAGATGTGCGCTTAGTTCTTGTTGGTGCAGGAATAGAGTGGGAGGAAAGTGTTCAAAGAGTTGATGATCCAAGGTGGAAGGGGAGATTGCACTGTATTCCAAGGTTGCCATATGATGATCTAAAAAAACTCACGACTTCAGCTGATGTTGGACTAAGTCTTGATAAAGCATTGCACACAAATTACCAGTTTAGCTTACCAAATAAACTCTTTGATTTCATCCATGCGGGGCTTCCAATTGTTGCCAGCCCTATGTTAGAAGTTAAAAAGGTGGTAGAGGAATATGATGTTGGCGTTGTTGTAAGTGAAGTTAGCACACCAGCAATTGCAAAATCAGTTAGAGAGGTATTGTCTAAGCCCAAATCTCATTGGAGCGATAACTGCTTAAAAGCCAGAGATCACTTGCATTGGGGGGAAGACGCTCATATTATTTTGGAGCAATTAGAAGGAGCTGTTAAACAGCCTTGGGTTACGACTTAGATCTAATTCTAGCGAACTGTTTGTTCAAACACTTCATGGTAGTCCAAACTGATTGGATCAGCGCGCTCAATCCACCACCTAAAGCGTCTTTTTTAAGAAGTCTTTCTTCTGCGTACAATCTTCGATTAAAGACTCTACTAACTCCGCCAGCATCAACCACTGCAATTGTGTGTTCGTGACATTTACACGATGCTCCTTTAACCCAAAGCTTGAGATTCATGTGGTAATCAGCCAAAACCTTAAACCTTGTGTCGTACTTATCAATTGAGTTTTTTCTATAAATCACTCCTTGGTGGTGAAGAGTGTTACGCCATTTTAGTTCGCTAGTGAAGTTGGGCTTGTAAAAATCAGGGACTCCGGGTTCAAGAGGTGGGAGCAACCTAATGCAAAAGCAATGCATGTCGCTCTCGCTATCCAATTTTATCGCTTCTAAAACTCTGTCAATTGCTCCATCAACAGGAACATCTCCTGTGCCTAAAAACCATAACCATCTACCGGAACTTAATTCTATCCCCTTATTCATTGCATCATAAATTCCATTGTCTGGGGCTGTTCTAAGTTTGGGAATATGGTTTCGATTCTCTAAAAGCCATTGAGCGGATCCGTCGTTAGACCCTCCGTCAATAACTAAAACCTCTACATCATCTATATCCTTAACTGAACTTACTGTCCTTTTCAATCCATCGATTTGATTGTACGAAGGAATGATTATACTCAGAAGGGGAGACGATGAGACCATTTATCTTACTTGAGAGATTTGGCCATTTTCACATTTGAGTATTTTGCTTGGGAAATTGCCAATATTCAGGTGATCGTGGGTTGCCATAATTACACTGCATCCACTCGCAACTAAATTTTGAAGTAGTTGTAGAATGTTTTTAGTAGTGTCTGGGTCTAAATTTCCAGTTGGTTCGTCCGCTAGAATTAAAGCTGGAGAATTGAGNAAAGCTCTNGCAATTGCTACTCTTTGCTGCTCGCCACCACTTAANTCNTGAGGAAATTTATANCCCTTATTTGCAAGATCTACTCTTGCNAGAACTTCTTCAATTCTGGCTTTGATCTTTCCCTTTTTATTCCATCCAGTTGCTCTAAGAGCAAATTCTAAATTTTTCTCAACAGTTCGATCTGTCAATAGCCCAAAATCCTGGAACACTATCCCCAATTTCCTTCTTAACAAGTGAACGTTTTTACGGCTAATACTGCTAAGGTCAATTCCACAAACTTCAGCACTACCACTTGTTAGCGGAAGATCACCGTAAAGAGTTCTAAGCAAACTAGATTTTCCACTTCCGGTTTTGCCTATCAGATATAAGAATTCCCCAGCGCTGACATGGAGATTTACGTCGTTTAGTACGATGTGTTCAGCTTGNTTTATGCTGAGNTTTGATATAGAAACTAGTTTNGCCTCTTCCACTTTAGTTTAATTTAAACACCGAGCTATCAATAGTTACATTTAACTCCACAGTACTGATTCTTGTGTTCATTGTTTGTGGTCCAGCTTGAGTCTTTATTTCAATTGAGAACAATATTTCATCGCCTAAATCTAAGTAGTTATTGTACTCAGTAGTTGATGTCATAGGTCCTTCAGGAGTCTCAGATATGCTCTTATTAATTTTTAGCAACCCTGATTCAATCTCGAAGTAATACGTGTCAGTAAAACTCTTTTTAGCATCAGTGTACTGAATAGCGTGGTAATCTATACCATTAATATTTTCAACCCCTAAAAGTTCTGCAGAAATTCCATATTCCTCATAGTTTAATAGGTGAGCAGGGCTTAATTCAGTCCATTGACTGTGAATTAGCTCAGACCCTGTTACCTCTTGAATAGGCCCCATTTGTGACATAGNACCTCCCTCGGGAGTGATAGTGTTTGTCATTATGTTTTGACCTGACATACTAAGGCCTGTAAAAGATCCTTTAGCTCCTTTTTTGAAAGATGCCTTGTTTTCATAACCAAGGGTCATNGCGCCTACAATTTCAATTGAACCAGTCTTAACCCAAGACTTGAGTTTAGACAGCTTCTTCACTCCACCAATTGCATTGTAGTGTGCCTTTGCCACTGATTCAACGGTAGTTCCTTCAGCAGCTTCCTTTCTTTCCACTAGCTGCTTTCCGTAGGCGTCATAGAGCTCGACTTGCCCTGATGTTGCAAACTTTTGAAGCTTTTCAGCCATTTCTGCTGTACCAACACATGTGATGAAGATTTGGTTTGGCTTAAGGTATTTTCTTGCAACTCTTTGAACCTCTTCAACAGTGATGGCGTTGAGCTTCTCTAGGTAAGTAGCATAGTAGTCCTCAGGAAGATTGTAGCGTTCAATATTTAGTGCATACCTTGCTACAGTACGGGGACTTTCAAGGCTTCTAGCAAACGAACCAGTCATATAACTCTTAGTCATATCTAAGCTTTCTGACGAAACTGGCTCATTAATCATCCTTCTGATTTCGTAAATAAATTCAGTAACTGCACTATCAGTTACTTCATTTCTAACATCAGCATAAGCAGTGAAATTTCCAATCAATGGGTCAGTGCTTATCGATGATCTAGCTCCGTAGGTAAATGCCTTGTCCTCTCTAAGATTTTGCATTAATCTTCCAGAGAANGCGCCACCACCTAGAATGCTGTTCATTACTGAAACTGCGATTGCATCCGTAGATCCAGGTCGAAGATTTACAATGTGAGTTAGTTTGAGCTGGCTTTGAACAGAGCCGTCTAGAGGTGCTAGACACACCTTTTGGCCTATAGGTCTTGCAGGCGTTTCCCACCTTTGGTAGGGAACGGTTCCTTGTTCCCAAGATCCAAACCTTGCTTCAGCTGTAGCCATTGCTTCCTCTGGCGTTATATCACCAACAATTACTAAGTAACCGATATTAGGTCTGAAGTATGTGCTGTGGTGATTTACAAAGTCCTCTCTAGAAATAGCTTCAAGAGTCTCGGCAGTAGTTACTCCTCCATAAGGATGGCCTTCTCCGTAGAGTAGGGTTCTCTTCAAGTTGCTAGCAATATCTCCAGGCGAAGTTTCTGACGCAGCTAACCCAGAAAGTGCTTGGGTTTTCAGCTTTCTCAATTCTGCCTCTGGGAATGATGGATTGAAAAGTATATCCGTCATTAAATCTAAAAGTGTGTTAGAGTGCTTTGTTAGGGATGATCCACCTATTGTTTTAGATGAAGCCCAAACCCCGCCACCAATAAAGTCGATAGCTTCATCAAGCTCAGCTTTAGTTTTAGANTCAGTACCAGAGCGCATAAGCTCTCCGTATAANTCNAGCATNCCTTGAGTNCNTCCNTCAGCAATAGGAGAGTACTCAAAACTAATGCTCCAGCTTACTTGAGGTAGCCTGTGGTTTTCTACTACGATTACTTTAAGTCCGTTTTCAAGACTTGAAACAGTTGATTCTCCTAGCTCGATTATAGGTGCAGGCCTTGGGGCAGGAGCGTGGCTTCTGTCGATTTGGGCTACAAGAGCAATAGGAGAGGCTAAAAGTATTAGCGCAAATGCCTTAATTAATTTCATTTCTCTTCGTTGTGTTTGAAGTAAATAGTAACTCTAGAGTCCTCGTCGTAGTAATCGTTAGCAGCGCGTTTAATGTCTTCAGCTGTAATGGCTAAGTATCTNTCAATTTCTGTATTGATGAGATTAGNATCTCCNAAGTANGTGTGATAATTAGCAAGAGATTCAGCAATTCCTGCCATAGAAGAATTCGAAGTGACAAAATCAGTTTCAATAGAATTCTTTAATTTTTGGAGCTCTCTTTCTGAAATAAGTTCATTCTTCATCAACTCAACCTCCTCATTCATTGCTGCTTCAACTTCCTCAGGGGTGTTGTCCATATTCACCATTGCAAAAGCAAGAGTCAACCCTGGATCCTCTAGTCCAAAGCTAAATGCACCACAGTAAAGCGCTAATTGCTTCTCATCAACTACTCTCTTGTTCAGCCTGCTTGAAGCACCTCCACTCAACACTTGGTTAAGCATGTCTACTGCGTAGTAATCTGGTGTGCCTTGGGCTGGGATTGGATATGCTTGAACTACAAGTGGAAGTCTGTCCTTTCCGTAAACAACTGAACGACGTTCCTCAGTTCTTATTTTCTCAACAACTGTTGGTCTTGGAATTTCTTGTTTTCCTTTAGGAATGTCGCTGAAGTATGCGTCGATTAGTTCTTTAGTCTCTTCAATATCTAGGTCCCCAGCAATACTAAGTGTTGCGTTGTTTGGAACGTAAAAAACCTCGTAGAAGTTCATGAAATCTTCGTGGTTTGCAGCGTCTAGATGCTCCATTGACCCAATAGGTGTCCACTTGTATGGATGCTCATCGTAACACGCTTCCATTGTTTTTTCAAGAAGGTTGCCATAAGGTTGATTGTCAACTCTCATTCTCTTTTCCTCCTTTACAACCTCGTTCTGTGTGTCGATTCCAATTTGTTGAATCTTTGCGTGAAGCATTCTCTCAGATTCGAGCCAAAGTCCTAATTCCAACTGGTTTGATGGAAGAAGTTCGTAGTAAAATGTTCTGTCCTGGGTTGTGTTTGCGTTTAGTACTCCACCAGCATTTTCCACGTATTTGTCGAATTCTCCTCTTTCAATATTTTCAGACCCTTCAAAAAGAAGGTGTTCAAAGAAGTGGGCCATTCCTGTTTTAGAGGGATCCTCGTTTTTAGAACCAACGTGGTACATAACTGTCACTGCTACAATCGGAGTGCTGTGATCTTCGTGTAAGATGACGTGCAGGCCGTTGTCTAGGTCGTACTCAGTGAATTCGATTTGGTTTGTGATTTGCCCTAAAAGGGAAAAAGCTGCGCCTAATACAAATCCAATACTTAAGAGATGTTTCATATTTAATTATGATGAATAATGGAGGCACAAGTTAACTTAGCTCGGGGTATCTTTATCGCATGAAAGCGGATAAATCTATGATGGTAGATAGTAAGTGGTGGAAACTTGAAGATGTATACTCTAGACTCGATTCGATTCCTTCTCCAGAGATGGATGCAGATGTAAGTTATAGAGTTGAAAAATGTCACAAATACTTGTTGGATAGGATTGCTTCAAAGGGAGATACTATTTACGGGGTTAATACTGGATTTGGGTCGTTGGCAAACACAAGAGTGAAAAACGAACAGCTTGCCGACCTTCAAAGAAGAATTCTAATTTCTCATGCGTGTGGAGTGGGGGAAGAAGTGCCTACAGAAGTTGTTAGGGCAATGATGCTCCTAAAGGCCAAAGCTCTAGGCCAGGGTCACTCAGCAGTTGCCCCTGCAACGATACAGAGAATTATGGACATGCTAGCTGAGGACATTATCCCAGTAGTACCACGCCATGGATCACTAGGAGCTTCGGGAGATTTGGCTCCTTTAGTACATATGGTTATCCCAATGATTGGCGAGGGGATGGTTCGCGTTAAAGGAGGCGATCCCATTCACTCTTCTGAAGCAGTACTAGAGCCGTTAGAACTTGGGCCTAAAGAAGGATTGGCGCTC
>PBEE01000022.1:0-31576 GCA_002717605.1 Crocinitomicaceae bacterium
CAACAGACTTTAATGGCTTAGTTATAAACGAAAGACAGCATCCTATCCAATGGAATTCTTGCCAAACATTGTATTTCGAAACAAATAATAGGGTAATTGAAAACGAATTAATTGGTCTTATACCAAAGCAAGGCACTCTAATTAACAATATATTTTATCACACCAGTATTAGTACGATAACAAATCCTATCAATGAGCTATTATCAGTTACTGTTATTGATGACCATAATTTATCCGACGATATGTTGGTTTCGAGAGTAAAAGATGAATTAGAGCAAAATTGCGGTATAATATCTCCTAAATTTATCAAGTTATATACAGTTCCCAAGGCATTGCCTAAATTAAATGATATACAATATGATTTTACATCGAGTAAGTGTAGCGATTATGGATCGAGTAAGTATAGCGATTCTGGCATTTTTTTAGCGGGAGATACTCTGTTGAATGGATCATTGAATGCGGCTATGATTTCTGGTGAAAGAGCTGCAATTTCTGCAATTGAATATTTAAACAATAGAAATTACGATTGTAATTAATGTTCTTAAGTAATTGTTTTTTAAATGTTTGATAATTTAAAACGATTACAATTAAAAATTATCACAACAACCATTGAATTAATATCGAATATTTATGATTTTAGACTAACAATACAACAATTTATTATCATTCGCATAATTGGCTAAATGTTACTAAGAATAATAATAAATCAGCAGTCGATACTACGCCGTCATTATTTAAATCTGAGCTACATTCAGACATATTGACATTTTCAAATTCACATGTCATATCGTCTACCGTTGCAAATTCATTATAGTTTGTTGCAGATTCATAAGTGCATCCATAAACTATGTTTATACAAGAAGTACAGTTACTGTAACATACTATTGGTAACACAATATCTTCGTCTAGAACAGTTACGGTTCTATTTACAAATCCATCTATAGTTGTTGTGCAAATATCCCCGCTTGCAAACCATTCTTGGTCAGTCCAACCATCCAAACTAAATTTATATTCATAGGTTCCTTCACTAAGTGGAATAATTACAGACCAAATATTGTCATTATTCATATTATACATTTGTCGACAAGAACCGCACCATCCATCAAAACTTGAGTTCAGATATACATTTTGATAATTGAAAGGTTCATCAAATTGATTCATATCAACTTGAAACGTCACATTAACCAATTGTGCACACAAGCTACAGCTGATTAGATAGGTTAAAGTAGTCACTATTAGTCTCATAGTTTTTATTTATAACTAGTCAATAATTACACGACTCCATGAGACGCTTTTATTAGTGGACATGTTTAATAAATACATGCCTTTAGCATAGCCAGAAACATCAATTGTGAGAGATGAAACTACATGCTTTTTAAAGACAAGTTTGCTTGATGAATCGTAGAGCTTAATAGTTGTACTGACCCCATTTAGATCGCCCAAATCAACTGTCAGTTTATTTGAAGTTGGATTAGGGTAAATGTTTATTGATAAAGCTTCTAATTCATCCAATACTGTGTTTATAGTTCCGGCACATTCACAGTTTTCTTGAATCTGATCATCTAATGTGGTTATATCAGCATCATCACAAGGATCGCCTATATACAAACAAGACAGATCATCTTGATCGGCAAATTGACTGTAATTACATGCATTAATATTAGTACATCCATAAATACTACATGTATTAGGACTTAATGAAAGATTTTGGCCAGGAGTTAAATCTTTATCAATTAATCCAGGATAGTCAGGCCCGTATTTATATGCCCGAAAAACATTTCCATTTCCGTAGTTGTGAAAATCCCAAACTATATTTCCTTCAAGATCAACCTCAAATATTCTTGCTCCCCCCATTCCATCAGGTCCTCCTTCGCAAATTATTGTATTTGAATTTTGTAATCTTGTTGCACCTGAAATTGCATTAGAAAAAAAGGTTGAAGGTATTTCAGCTTCATATGTCCACGTCAATATTTCTGGACCTATTATTTCATTCTGATTTACAATATAATTATTGTTTTCATCCATTGGCGGTGATATTATATCTACAGAACTCCATCCTCTACCAGTACCATTATTAAAAATCATAATGTCTCCTTCATGCTCATAACCTTCAGGTATCCAGTTTGCATCATGTTGTTTAAACGAAAGCTGATTCTCATTACTTCCTAAATTATATGCATTTGGATTTCCCCATCTATAAATTAGATCGCCACCCATTCCATAATCCCCACCATTATGATTTGCTGCTTCTTCAATGGTTGTACTATGATCAATAATCCAAATTTCACTACAAGCACGGACGCTAACAATAATCTGATCTAAATTTTGATTATAATCAATAGAATTTGCATGAAGCCAGTCAGTTCCAGATGGATTAGAATTTTGGTTCCCTAATTCAGTCCAAATTAATTCTTGATGCATTTGCGGATTATCGTTGACTAGATGATCGAAAGCATGCCACTCCCAGACAATTTCATTGTCTTGATTTGGATTTATTTCAATTATCATTTCTGATATTGTAGGGCTTGATGAGGAAAATCCAGCTTCCTGTGTTGATTTTATATCAAATATTTCGGATGCTAAAATTAAAATATTACCATTTGGTAAGAATTCAATATCGTGATGCTGACAAACAACTGCATCACAAAAATCAAATTCCCAAATCAATTCCCCATTCCATGAATATTTTTCAATTCGTCCCCCTTTTGGTCCATCGGGGTCAACTTTACATGTTCTGAGTAAAGATCCATCTTCAAGAAGGTATACTGAAAGTCCTGGTCTGAACGAACTAGACCATGAGTTTATTAAGAATCCACAATTATCAATTAAATATGTATTTGTTGAGTTTAATGGCGAAAAAAGAGTGTAACCATTAAATGATTCTTCAGTATTTAGTTCGACAATTTGACCAATTAAATTTATATTAATTAGTATAGTTAAAGAAGTTAAAATAAATCTCATAATAGATTGTATCGATTAATCAAATTTAAAACTAAATTTCTTACCTCTTTATAAATCTAAACTTCTTCATTTTACCATCAGTTCGTTTATTAAGTAGATACAATCCACTCTGAAGCCTTGTTACATCAATAAAATCAAGATTCAATTTTCTTCCAGACTCAATCATTCTCCCGTGGATATCATAAATCTCCCATACAGTAATACCATTAGATAATTCTGAAAACCAAATTTTATCATTTGTTGGATTAGGGTAAATCATGTGTCTAGAGTCGTCAAGATACGATATCCCTAAATCAGAATCCCAAGTCAAAGCTGCTATCACAGCATGAGTNGCAGTGACTTTTCCGTGGCCCCAAACTTGTTCTTCCTCATTAGGTAAAAAACCTGTATTGTCATCTACTCTAGCTGTATATTCCAAAATAGAACGGATATCATTAGAAGTTAATTCATGATTTGCCTCTAGCATTAAAGCCACTACTCCAGCTGTAGCAGGACTGCTCATACTCGTGCCAGAAAGTCTTGCGAATTCGTATTCAGTTCCNTNAAATTCTATAGAGTTTGTTATGNTNTATCCTCCATCTCTAAATGAGCTCAAAGATGATTCAACATTAACTCCAGGTGCTGATATGTTTGGCTTAAGTCTACCATCTAAAGTAGGACCATATGAAGAGAAGTTAGCTAATGTGCCACCCAATTCTGTTCCAACTGGGTTGATGAATTCAGATGAGTAAGCACCTACAGCTATTACTGTATTGCCGCACGCTGGTTGTTGAATGCCATAATATGGATCACCACCAAGCCAGCCAGGTTGGGCGGCTTGGAAGTCTTGACCCCAATTTCCAACATCATTTGTTAAGTGTGTGTTGTTCCAAGCGTGTACAATACCGCTTTCAGCAGTTACTTGCATTATCACAGATATATTTGCATCGCCTTTATGAATTCGCATTTGAATAAAAGGCCGGCCATTAGCAGGGTGAGCATTCTCCATTATAACATCGTAGATGATGGTGTCATTGTTTACCACTTCAATTGTGTCTAACATAAATGGTCCATCTTCAGTGTCGTATATTGGAGTTTCGCCAGCAACAGTCGATAGTCCAACTATTAGCTGAAAACCCATTTTAAAAGATTCGCCAGGTTCACCCCANAGTGTTAAGTTNTGACCCCAAGCATTTGTGTTTGCATCAAGTGGGTAGAACTTTACACGAGAGCGAATAGTATCACCTTCAGATTGAAATGNGTGATTTATATGGTAATCTACTCCTCCATTGTTGCCATTTGAGCTTACAAATACAACTCCTTCTTCAGACATAGCATCAATAAACTGATTGCTAAGTGAAGTTCCGTCTGGAGTTCCCCATTGAGGAAGTCCCCAGCTGTTATTTATGACTAATCTCTTATCTTCCGATTCTGCAACACTTTGCATCCATGAAAATGCATCTAAGGCAGAAGCTTCATCAACCATTAATGTTGCAAAGAGGAATTCTGCTGCGGGTGCCATTCCTTTCAAACNAATTCCTGANCCACTACCNCCAGCNATACCTGCTACATGGGTGCCGTGGGTAGAATATCCATAGACATTTGATGTGTCACTTTGCATCATTTGTATGTCCATTGGTGATTCTGCTACAGTTCCATAACCAAACTCTACAGGTGATGGTCCAGATTGCTTGTACTGGTCCCAAACTCCTCGAATTCTTGAAAATGTGAGTGTTGTGTCATAAAACATTGGATGTGTATAATCAAATCCCCAATCGAGTATTCCAATTAATACGCCATCTCCGTGATAGGGTTGAGGTAGATTATATCCTAAATGTACGCTATCAACTCTTGTGCCATATATGGTCTTGTCTAAATGTGGTACTGCACGAGACGCAAGTTCAATTAATTGCATTGGGGTTTGCCATAAGATATCCAGTGAAAAAGCGTCTATTCTAAATGAAGCTATTCCATTTATACATGCACCTGCGTCTATTGATTCTTCTGCATCAGCCCAATTGCGCCATTCAGACTCCGATACATCATCAGATAATTTCCCAATAAATCCTACAGTTGCTTTCCCTTTAACTTCGGCTACAGGGTATGCACCAGTAACTTGCAAAAGGCTTTTGTAATCTTCATATTCTGTAACAAGATCTTTTAATTCTGAAATAGCTTGAAGATCTACTTGTGCTATTTTTTGAGATTTAAGNAGTCCAGAAATACACACAAATAAACTAAGGAGAGAAAGTCTAATTATCATATGGCTAAAGTAGCTATGAAGCTTTTAATCATTAGATTTATTTATGTTATGAATTAATGTCTGAGGTTAGTCTTCTAACACTTGACAATCTGTAAGCCAAACTATCTGGCCCATCATACAAATCGAGACTGCTTCAAGTTCAATATCGTAATCAAAGCAAACTTCCATTCCGTCTTTTGGAATGAAGTTTATTTCATCCCAATTCAAAACTTCAAAAGTTGAAGAATCGCTGACAATTAGAAATCCACAACCATCGAATCCTGTATAATCTTTTATAACCCCTTGAGTTATCAATTCGCAATTTTGCTCTTCATCATCTAAATCACACCTGATAAAAACTATAGGAAGGACTAAAACCAGAAAGTAGATTATTTTTCTCATTATATTAAATGAAGTAAACAAAATGATAAACCCCAAATATATGGCTACCTTTAACACAAATATCTGATTCTTATTTTGATGCAAAATAACATTTCACTTCTGATGGCTTTTACCTTGTTGTCATTTTCTGTATTTTCTCAAAATTTACCATTACAATGGACTCTTGAAGAGGAAGAGCACAGGCTTACTATTGGTGGTGTAGAACACGATGGGCTTTATGACGATACACAGGTTCTCGATGTTTACTTGGAATTTGATCAAAATAATTACGAGTTTCTTCTTGAGCAGAATTACAATGATGCCGAGGTAATCCCTGCCGTTATTACTGTTAATGGGGTAGAATATTCGGAAGTAGGCGCTAGGTATAAAGGTCAAACCTCTTACTTCATGAACGAATCAGATAAGAAGTCATTTAACATTACAATGGACGAATACGACTCATCTCAAGATCTTTTAGGCTACGAGTCTTTAAACTTTGCATGTGGTTATTTTGATCCTACTTGGCTTAGAGAGTTCATTTTTCAAAAAGTAATTCGTAAGTACATTCCTGCTGCAGCAAGCTGCTTCATAAATCTTCACATAAATGGTGAGGATTGGGGTATTTATACCAATGTCCAACAAACCAATTCTGAATTTCTTGACGAGTGGTTTATGGATAATTCTGGCGCACGTTGGCGTGCTGACTCACCCGATGGCTCTGGAGGTCCAGGTGGCGGAGGTGGCGGTCCAGGTGGCGGAGGTGGCGGTCCAGGTGGCGGAGGTGGCGGCCCAAACTGGGGTGATGGAACTGCAGCATTAAACTATCACGGTCAAGACACAACAGAATACCAAGAATACTACACGTTAAAAATGTCTAGTATTAATCATCCTTGGGATATGCTCTTACAGACTTGTGATATTCTAGAAAACACTCCATTAGATCAGTTATATAGTCAACTTAATTTAGTAATGGATGTAGATAGAGCTCTGTGGTTCTTAGCTGCTGAAAATGTTTTTGCAGATGACGACGGATACATCCATAAGGGAAAAATGGACTACCACATTTTTTATGAAGAAGAAACTGGCAGAATGGTTCCACTAGAATACGATGGCAACACAGTTTTAATGGAGAATCATGCTACTTGGGGACCTTTCTACAATGCAAACGATGAAAATTATCCATTGCTTCACAGACTTCTCCAGGTTCCTGAAATCCGTCAAAGATACCTAGCTCATTACAGAGTGATATTAGAGGAGATAAATCCTGATAATATTCACCCAATGGTTAACTATTGGTCTGATTTCATTAGCGATATGGTCCAAAATGACCCTCATGCGATTTACTCTTTTGGACAGTTCAACAATGAAACTGATGAGCTGCTTGATGTAATTGAAACAAGGTATAACCACCTTGCAAATGCTCCAGAGGTAAATGTAACTCCTCCAACTATCAGTTCAGTTACTATGGAGAGTTCAAATGGCGTTTGGGCTAGCCCTGAACCAGACCTTTCGGCAACCATAACTGCTCATGCTAGTTATGGATCCGGAATTGATGCGGTAAATCTTTTCTATAGTAATGATGTAAATGGATTGTTTAACACGATAGAAATGGATTCCCAGGGTGATGGTTTGTATTCAGCTTTAATGCCTCCTGCGCCAGTTGGTTCAGTCGTTCGATTCTACATAGAGGCAGTTGGAGGAAATGATGTTGGCACTAGGTCATACATGCCAGCAGGTGCTGAACATGATACTTATTACTACACTGTAGACCCACCAGTTGTTGAGAGTCCTCAGATTGCTATTAATGAGCTTATGAGTAAGAATTCTATAACAGAGGCCGATGAGGCAGGTGAGTATGACGATTGGATTGAACTCTACAATTTGACCAATAGCGATGTGGATATAAGTGGGTGGCATTTAAGCGATAATCCTTGGAGTATGGACAAGTGGGAGTTTCCAGAAGGGACTACAATTGATGCTGGTGGTTACTTGATAATTTGGGCTGATGAGGATGGCTCTCAAGGCGATTTGCACGCGAATTTTAAACTTTCTGGATCTGGTGAGTCTCTTTACTTGAGCACTGCAGAAGAATACATTGTCGACCAAATTGTATTTCCATCTTCTGATGACGACATGGGGTATGCTAGAGTTCCGAATGGGACAGGAACATTCATATTTCAAGACCCAACATTTAATGCAAACAATGATGCACATTCATCAGTTGACAGCTTGGCGTCTTCAGGTTTGGTTTTATTTCCTAATCCAGCTACTTCAGAATTCAATTTAGTATTTAGTGAATTGCCGTCTCAGACATCTATGAGCATAATATCTACATCTGGCCAAGTTGTAATGTCTCGTACTATTACATCTATGATGACGACCATAAGTGTGGATAAACTAAACTCCGGAATTTACCTTGTCTTGATAAGATCTGGGCGTGAAGTCTTTACTAAGAGAGTGATAGTTCAGTAGTTATTTAAGTCTTACTTGAAACTATAATAAAATGGAAAAAAAGCTTAAAGCATGTCTCGCAGAGGATGTCGACTTTGACTCCATACAACTTTTTGACGTAGCAGTTCCAGCAGGATTCCCATCTCCAGCCGAAGATCATATGGACCTTGATCTCGATCTTGGTTCATACCTAGTCCAACACCCTTCGGCTACGTTCTGCGTTAGGGTAGAGGGAGACTCCATGGTGGGCGCCGGTATTCAAAGCGGCGACGTAATTCTAATTGATCGTTCGTTAACTCCCAATAGAGGAAGTATAGTTCTAGCCGTTATAGACGGAGAGTTTACTGTGAAGCGTGTAGATATAATTAATGATAAACTCTACCTTATTCCCGAGCATCCACATCTTAAACCAATGGAAGTGGCAGAGGATTCTACTTTTCAGGTTTGGGGCGTTGTAACATTCGTAATCCATAAGGTTTGATAGCAATCGTCGACTGCAATAATTTCTACGCATCTTGCGAACGTGTCTTTAGACCAAACCTAGAAGATAAGCCCGTTGTGGTGCTTTCAAATAACGACGGATGCGTCATAGCCCGAAGCAACGAGGCAAAGGCCTTAGGTATTAAAATGGGCACACCAGCATTCAAAAATGACAAGTTATTTGAGCGCAACAGAGTAAATGTTTTCTCTTGCAACTTCGCTTTATACGGGGATATGTCTAGACGCGTGATGGAATGCATAAAACCCGAAGCCGACGAACTCGAGATCTACTCGATTGACGAGGCATTCCTGACCTTTAAGGGGCCTGCTTCTGAGGAAAGGGCTCGGGCCTTGATGTCTAAGATTCCCAAGTGGACGGGTATCCCTGTGTCAATAGGGTTGGCCCCTACAAAGACCCTAGCAAAGGTTGCCGTTAGAATAGCCAAAAAGACTCCCTCGACAGGTGGAGTACATGCCCTTAAAACGCATGAAGAGATTGAAAACGCCTTGAGCAATTGCGACGTTGGTGACCTTTGGGGTATAGGGCATAGATCGGCGGCTAAGCTGAAATCGTTTGGCATACAATCTGCCCTGCAATTAACGCGTGCTCATAGCGGTTGGGTTCGCAAAAATCTTAGCATAACTGGGGTTCGCTTGCAAGAGGAGCTCCAGGGTATTATTTGCTCTCCAGTGAACGAGGTGGTTCCGCGCAAGCAAAATATTAGGACAGCAAGGTCGTTTGGAGTGGAAGTGGAAACCTACGAGGCGCTAAAAGAAGCCGTGGGAACCTTCGCCGTCAACTGCGCAACTAAGCTTAGGAAGGAGGGGAGCTGTTGCACCACGGTAACGGCCTTCGTACACACCAACCCATTTAAGCCAAATGCTTTTCAGTACAACAATTCCCGTACCCTCAAACTCGACGTCCCCACCAGTGATAACATAGAAATAGTCGCTGCTGCCATTAGGCTTCTAAAGGAAATTTACCGACCATTGTGCGCCTACAAAAAGGCAGGTGTAATGGTTGGAGGTATAGTCCCTGACACACAAGTGCAACTAGGTCTTTTCGACTCTGTCGACAGGTCGCGTCGCCAAGACCTCATGCAAAGCATAGACGAAATAAATTCCAAACTCGGCAGAGATAAAGTGCGCTTAGCAGTTCAAGGATTCGACAGAAAATGGCGTCTTAGACAGGAGCGACTTTCCCCCTGCTATACAACGAGATTTACAGATTTCCTAACCGTAAAAATCTAGTGCACAACGACTCTCTCAATAGCGTACACGCCATCAATGTTTGCTCGGATTAGATAGGCGCCACGCTCGAGTGATCCTAGGTCGATTTGGCCTACATCAGTAATTCTCCCAGCCCATACCTCACGACCTAACAGATCGAACATCTGAATATAGTTTGGGCCGTTAAGCTCAACATTTAGGATGTCTCTTGTTGGATTTGGGTAGATATTCATCATCGATGCCCCAACCTCTTCTATGCTATTAACAATAGTAACATCTATACACGCAGGATTGCCAGAACATCCCTCTTCATTAGTTTCTATCACGCAGAGTTGGCCTTCAAAATCACCCCACCAAACAACTTCAATAGTTGAAGTTCCTTCGCCATCTGCAATGTCACCTCCAATAATTATCCATTCGTAAAAGCTTCCAGTTGTATTGGGATAAGTGTATTCTAAAATCATATCAGTATTTAAAGATAGAGCACCAGAGATGCTAAAAGTTCCTACATAATTGCAAATAGTATTATCTGTAAGTGCATCCTCTATGAAATTGCAGGCGTCAGGATCAGTACATCCATATCCATTACAAGAACAATCCGATTGTAAGAAGTCTTCAACTGTATATATCGAACCGTCATCACAAGGATCTCCAGGCATAATACATCCACCGCTATCCAGAGTTGCATCTTCATCAAAATTACAAGCTATAGGGTCAATACATCCGTAGCAATCATAATTACAAAGTCCATTTTCTTCAGTTGCAGTTGGGTCGTAATTACATGCTAATTCATCAGTACATCCATAGATTTCCAGGTCATCACACACCCCATCTTCGTCAAGGTCTTCATTACAATCCCCTCCACATTCACCTAAGGCGTCCAATACATTTCCGTTACAGTCACAGTCTCCATTAGGTATATCTGCACATCCACATTCGTAGATAGCACCAGGTCCGTCGCATATGCCACATACGTCATTGTAAAGACATGAACCATCGTTGTATACTACGTTTTGATCATAGTTACATGCTGTAGTATCATTACATCCGCATAGATCTTCGCCAACAACTTCTTCACCAAAAGTTCCAACGCCATAGAATTCAACAGATTTAATCAACGCGTTTGCACCGATGCCTTCTGGAAATATTTGATAGTTAATCAATCCACTTAAAGAACCAGTTGTAGTAATCTGCATAATAAGTACGCGATTATTCTCATCTGGCAAACCATTTACTGCTCCATTTGTCACATAATATGAAGCTCCAATTACTGAACTAACATTAATTTCAGTTGTGTACGGTTCCATGAAGTATGTTGTGATAGGCTGTGAAGTATCTTCTACAAGACCAGGCGCATCAGCACCTATTATTCCAGCCATACTAGTTGAAACATCAAGACCTATCGTAGCATAGCTATCGTCAACTAGTTCAGGAAAAAATGGAATGAAATTAGGGTTTATGCCTTCTGCATTCCAACTAGAGTTAATAGGGGTGTTAAATGCTCCTTCTGGAGTACTTATTAAGAGAGGTAGGTCGTTGTTGCCAACTACAGCACTCATATGGTCTGTTGGATTAACCATATTGATATAGAACCTATAAGTTGTACCAGCTGCTACGGTTGGCACAGTAGATTCAATAGTTAAAGTATAATCCTCATCACTAATACAAGAACAGAAATCACAAGACCCATCGTCAGAAGTTGCTTCAGAATTAAAGTTACATGCAGTAGGTTCCACGCAACCTAAAACCTCGTCATCATCACAAATTCCGTTTCCATTTTGGTCAAAATCACAATCACCACCACATTCGCCAATTGCATCTAGAATATTTCCTTCACAGTCGCAATCACCCTCAGGGATTTCATTACAACCGCATCCGTAAATAGCACCAGGTCCGTTGCATATTCCACATTCATCAACATCTCCTATACAATCATCACAAATGCCGTCGCCATTATTATCTTCATTGCAGTTTCCACCACAAACTCCAATTGCATCTAATGTATTTCCAAAACAATCACATTCTCCATTTGGTATACCATCTCCATCACAAATACCACATTCGTCAAAGTATAGACATGAACCATCATCAACTGTAGCATTTGAATCGAAGTTACAAGCAATTTCGTCTGTACATCCTTCACCTGGTTCACATGATAAATTGAAGAAACCATTGGTTAAATAACCGTTTGTAAAATCAATACTATAATCTATGTTTCCTGAAATCACAAACGCATCAATTCCTCCTGCAGGATTGTCACTCCATCCATCACCATATCCGTCATACATTTCTATAAAGTATTCACCTTCAGGGAGAAGGTGATTTTGTGAAATAACATAAGTTTCATTGTCAAAAGACGCCGCTACGTCTTCACCATACCAAGTGTATAGATCGTCAACATCGCAAGCAGCACAACCTTGATTTTGACATGCAGAAAAATACCCAGCAACTATATTTTCATCGTTATCATAAATTTTACACCATGATTCACACCAATCGTTATCCAGCATCCAAGTGAAATTTACTTCAGCCTCGCAGATATTAGAACTTGGAGTTAAACAGTTTCCATCATCACAAATTGCAAATTCATTATAGTTTTCGGCAAGTTCATTAGTGCATCCTTCTAAATTTTCAAGTATTATTTCTAAATTATAATGGGCCTCATTATTGTTGCCGTTTTCACGTCCATTTTTAATTTGAAAATGCCAAACTCCATCTCCGTATAGGTGATTATCAGGTATAGCAACAGAATGTGAATGATTACCATCCAAATTTTGGGGACCATTGCCTTCACCCCAAGAAGATGGCCAATCAATAGTTATGCAATTTTCTAGTGGTGGAATATTGAAACCTTCTCCGGATATGCAATTTCCATTTGGAGCTGATATTTCAACAATTAAATCTCTTGGAATCATCCAAGAACCATCCGAATTATAGTCATTCAAATTGAATGTGATGTTGGTTATGTTTTGATTTAACTCAACAAATATCTCCTCTGACTGCCCTCCTGATAAAGATGCGTTAATCAAAATAGACTCATCACATTGGCAAAGACAAAATATTGGAAATAGAAATATTACAATTGATAGTATTTTATTTTTAATTGACATTATAAACTATAAATGTAGATAATGGTTTCAATTTTATCGCGTGCATGTGTAAATTAAACGTATAAATCCCAAATTGGTTGCGCTTAACTTTGTGAAATGTCAACAAGGATTAACAAGTACTTAAGTGAAGCTGGATATTGTTCGAGAAGAGCAGCGGACAAATTAATCGACGCCGGGAGAGTTACAATTAATGGTGTAGCGCCCGAAATGGGGACTAAAGTTGAGGATGGTGATATGGTTAGGGTTGATGGTAAGTTGATAAAGGGCGGGGTTGACGAGTTGGTTTATTTGTCTTTTTACAAGCCTGTAGGAGTTGTGTGTACGACAGACACAAAAAGGGAGAGGGATAATATTATTGATTACATAGGATATCCTTCTAGGATTTTCCCAATTGGTAGGTTGGATAAGCCCAGCGAAGGGTTGATTTTCCTTACAAACGACGGGGATATTGTAAATAAAATTCTTAGGGCTAAAAACAACCACGAAAAGGAGTACCTAGTCATAGTTAATAAGCCTATTCAAGGGAATTTCATAAGGGACATGAGTAAGGGTATTCCTGTTTTGGACACTGTAACTAATCCATGTTTTGTTGAGCAAACTGGTGAAAGGGAATTTAGGATTATCCTTACCCAAGGGCTAAACAGACAGATTAGAAGAATGTGTGAGTATTTGGGCTATGAAGTAAAAAAGCTCAAAAGGATTCGAATTATGAATATGCATCTCGATATGCCAGAAGGAACTTGGCGAGATTTTAAGCCAGAGGAGCTTGCTGAGATGAATCGACTCCTTGAATCATCAACGAAAACCTATTGATGCATCAAGTTGACCCTGAAACTATAGATTCTGTTTTAAGCTCTTGGGCTGGTGTGAAGAGAGGCTTTCCTTTTGATGAAAAGACTCTGGTTTACAAAGTTGGAGGGAAGATATTCGCCCTATTTGACGTAGACAACTTTGAGGGGGTTAATTTGAAATGCGATCCTGCGAGAGCCGTCGAACTGCGGGAACAATACGCTGGAATAAGGCCGGGGTGGCACTCGAATAAGGTGCATTGGAATACTGTTGAGCCTGAGAGCGATGTGGAGGCAGGGTTGTTTTGGGATTTGCTAAAGCATAGCTATGATCTTGTAGCTGCTTCTCTTTCTAAGAAATTGAGGGCTGAGTTAAACCTCTAACAAGGAAGCCCAAACAAAGCAATCATCGCTAGTACATCATTTGCAGAAACGGCGCCGTCTTCAGTGATGTCTGCTTCGCAATTTTCATCACAACCGTATTGAGATAGCATCATCATTACATCTGCTACGTCAATTATTCCATTTATCACAATATCACCAGTGCAAGTGTCAATTACAGGAGGTGTGCCTGCTAAAATTGAATCTGTTGGGAAGCTTTGAATTGATCTAGCAAAAGTTCCGGCAACAAGCCTATTCATTTCGTGATCAACTTCTAAATCGAAAACAGGAATCCAAGGCATAGTTCCCAATCTTTCCCAATTTTCTCCAGAGTTCACAGTTGCAAAAACACCAGCGTCAGATGCGACTACCCAAGTGCTTTCATCTAATGCAACAATTGAATTCATCGGGTGCTCAGGCAGGTCGCCTGCAATGCTTTCCCAAGCACCTCCAATTTCTGCCCTCATAACGTGAGGTGTGTATGCATAATCTCTAAATCCGCTTACTGTACAGAACATATGGTTCTCATCGTAAGGGTCGAAGTAAATGTCGGTTACATATCTATCGGGTAGTCCCTCAGACATTTCTTCCCAAGTATCTCCTCCGTTTTGGGTAACCCAAATTCTACCATCAGCAGTTCCTGCAGCGAGAATGTTTTCGTCAAATGGAGATCCTGCTATTGAAGAAATTACCCTATAGCTAAGTGCGGGCTCAATGTTGTAAGTGAGGTCTTCACTCATGCTCTCCCAATATTCCCAAGGTCCACCTTCCATCTTCCACATTCTTTGAGTTCCAGTCCAAATGTGGTTTGGGTTTGCTGGGTGCATCATGATTGGTGAATCCCAACCATTTCTATCGTCGTAGTCAGTATCCTCCATATCTATCCAATTAAGTTCAGTTTGATCTTGTGGATCTTGAGAGTAAGCAAAGTTTGCGTACTGAACTGTTGCGATTCTTAAATCAGGGAAAATAGGGTGATATATAGGTGTAAAACCGTCACCACCTCTATCTCTATTCCATCCTGTAAGATTCTCGTATGAACCAGAAGTTGTTCCATTGTCTTGGGCTCCACCTGTATATCTTCCAAGTATGTGGGGGTTTACAGTAACTCTGTAAAACTGAGAATTGGCGATGTTTTCAATATCATACCATGTATCTCCGTGGTCATCTGTTCTGTATAGACCACCATCTGTTGCTAGAACACAAGACTCAGGCCCAATCCATTGCAAGTCATGTTTGTCTGCGTGAACAGTGTATTCCCACCATGGAGGTGCAAGGTGATCCCAAGTCAATCCACCATCAGTAGAATTCCATAGGTCTACTCCTAAAATTGAAATGTCATTTTGATTCCATGGATTTACTCTTACTTTTGAAAAGTACCAACCAAATCCACCAAGTGCGTTATTTGGAATATTATTCTCAGGAATAATGGGACTCCAATTAAATCCTCCGTCATTGCTCATATATATGTTGTCAAGCTGCATGTCCTCTCCAACTACTAGTGCGTAAAATCTTCCATTGATTTCATCTAATCCTATTCTACACCTGTATTCATCGAACCAAGGATTTGGGATGGGATTCCAAGTCAAGCCTTGGTCATCAGAACGGTAAAGTCTTGATTCAGGTCCGGTAAGTAAACTATAAGTAGAATTACGTAATCTATTCCAGCCAGCTGCAATCATAATTCCTGACGACGGATCATATGCTATGTCGTTTATTCCTGCTGAGTCTGAAGGTAGAAGTACTTGAGTCCAAGAATTTCCAGAATCTGTGCTTCTATACAATCCTCTTTCTGGTCCACTGATTGCTGGATTACCCATTGTACCAGCCATTATTATTTCTGGTTCATCGTCAAGAATTAAAAGTTTACTTACTATATGTGTACTATCTAATCCAATGGCCTCCCAATTATCTCCTCCATCTGATGAGCGCCATACCCCACTGCCCAGTCTAGGGTGACTACTGATTTGGGGATCGCCTGTGCCTAGGTAAACGACTCCCTCTTCCTCTGGATGATATACAATGGATCCCATTGCCATCCAAGCCATATCATCTGTAACTGGATGCCAATTATTTCCACCATCATCTGTTTTGAATAATCCACCTGCGCAAGAGCCTGCTAGAAAATTATTTTCGTTAAATGGATCAACTGCAATCGTGTTGAATCTGCCTCCAATATTTTTCGGTCCTTCCAATCTCCAATCACCACCAATTGTTCGTTCAATTCCTAACTCCTCAAGATTTTCAAAGTGCTTTTGGACTAAGCTTAAAGATTCATCTGCTTCATTCACATCCCAAACCTCATCAGGATATGACCATTTAAAGGTAGCTGATTTCCAAGGTTTGGATTTTTTATAAGGGTCAACAACGTCATTTTTTATAATCTTAAATTCATAGTTATAAAGAGAAATTCCAAGGATTATTGCAATCGAACCAGCAACAAAAAGTTTTAAAGAAGAAAACTTCATTTTCATCGATACAAAGATACACTTAACTTGTAAGTTTGTAATATATTAACAATAAACATAAAACATGCGTTCTACACTACTAACTATAATTTCTTGTTTAATTATCTCAATGTCTTCATCTTTTGCTCAAATCTCTCCTTGTAGTGAACTTTTTATATCTGAGTACATTGAAGGCTGGGGGAATAATAAAGCTATTGAGATTTATAATCCTACAAATAGCTCAATTTCATTAAGTGATTACCGCATTGAACGCTATTCCAACGGTGCGACTTCTGCTCAAAGCAATCAAAAAGTAGATTTATCAGGGACTCTTCAGGCAAATAGTGTTGTTGTTGTTGTAATTGATAAACAAGATCCTGATGGTGTAGATTTTGAGGCTCCCGTTTGGGATGAGCTCGCAGAAGCAGCGGACTTGTGGGTCTGTCCTGTATACGAAGAAAATAATGCTATGTACTTTAATGGTAATGATGCAATTGTGCTTCGTAAAATTTCAACAAATACGCCTGTAGATATTTTTGGCAAAATTGGTGAAGATCCTGGTGCAACGGGTTGGGCAGAGATGACACAAAACCACACATTGATTCGTAAACCTAGCGTTACAAGTGGAGATATTGATGCTTTAAATGAGTATCTCGTAGTTGATGAGTGGGACGGCATACTGTGGTCAAATGACTCCTTAAACTACACTTTGGATAATGTATTCTTGAACTTAGGTTCGCATACTTGTGATTGTGGAAATACAAAAGTTGAGGAGCTTACTCAAGAACTTGACCTTCAAGTATTTCCAAACCCTGTATCAAGCGAAATAGTTTCGTTGCGTTCTCAATTAAACATGCTTGAAGTTGTTTTTTATAACCTTGCGGGTCAGCAAATCTTTCGTAATAGTCTCAACAGATCACAAGTTGCTAACATTCAACTAAACGATTTAGTTTCCGGATTATATCTTATTGAAGTTCGTTTTGAAAATGGAGCAAGGATATCTCAACGAGTTGTGTTTAATTAAAGATTAACATGTATTTAAATAAGCCATGTCATGCTTTAGCTTTTATTCTATGGGCATGTGCAATGACTGCATCTTCACAGTTGTGTACAATTAATGGAATTGTCGAAGATGCCTTGACTGGAGACCCTTTAATTGGTGCCTACGTAAAGTCAGGTGACGCAGTGATAGCTACAGATTTAGATGGAATGTTTTCTATTCTCGTTCCGAATGGAATTTCAAGTCTGGAAGTATCATATATTGGTTATGCTCGTGAGCTTAAACAGGTCTCCTGTGTTGAAGCTTCTACTTATGTGCGTTTTCAAATGGAGACGCTCGTAATGAAAGAAGCTGTAGTGTCAGCTGATGTTGTGATATCTCGAAAGACACCAGTTGCATTTACCAACGTATTGCCAGCTCAAATTCAAGAAGAATTGGCAGGACGAGATTTGCCTCTAGTCTTAAATACTACTCCTGGTGTCTATGCCACCTCACAGGGAGGTGGAGATGGAGATGCACGTGTTACAATTCGAGGGTTTGATCAAACAAACCTTGCAGTCATGGTAGATGGAGTTCCCATGAATGATATGGAGAACGGATGGGTTTACTGGAGTAATTGGGCTGGCCTCGATCTTGTAGTAAGAACTACTCAAGTCCAGCGTGGTCTTGGTGCTAGTAAGTTAGCTATCCCTTCTGTTGGTGGTACAATTAATATTTTAACTGGTGGTGATGAGTCGGCTAACGGTTCTATTAATTATCAAACTGAAATGGGTTCTTACGGTTATTCTCGAAACAGTATCAGTGGCGTGTTTGGAAGCCAGAGAAAAGGATTCTTACATTTTGTAGGGTCATACAAAACTAACCAGGGTTTTGCAGAAGGTTTAGAATCAGAGGCTTATGCCTATTATATCAAAGGAAGAAAAACAATTGGAAATCATAATTTGAGTATCACAACTTTCGGGGCACCTCAAAGGCACGGACAACGCTCTTACCAGATGCAGGTATATGAGTATGATACTAATTTAGCAGAAGAGTTAATCAATAGCGAAGGAGACCTAAGTAGTTCTGAGTACCAAGATATGTTGAATGGATTGTCAGAAACAACAATCCTTAACCGAGGACTTAACTTCAATGAGTTTATAGTTAATTATCAGGAAGTTTACTATACTTTCAATGAAGAATCTGGAGAATTAGATAAGAGTTTTGGAGAGTTCCGTCGCTACAATCCCCGTCAAAACCAGTATTTTAAACCTATTGTAACGATTCGAGATGTTTGGAGTTTATCAGATAGGTCCTCGCTCACGACCACTGCTTATGCAAGTTTTGGAAGAGGAGGTGGAGAAGCTTTGAACAGTACACCAGGTATTCGGCTTATGGATGGAACAATTAATTTACAAGAAACATGGAATAGTCATCAGCTTTTTGAATTTGGACCAAATGGATTAAATTTAGACGATAATGGCGAACGTAGTGGATCTAATTTCATTCGTATTGCTCATAATGATCATCGTTGGTTTGGCGCATTATCCAATTTTACATCTACAATAACAGAGCATCTTACTTTTAGCGCCGGAGTGGACGCACGTCACTACACGGGTAGTCATTACAGGTCCATTGGGGATTTGTTTGGAGCAGATTATTATGATGCACCAGAAGATCGACGAGATCAAAACTCAGATTTTGACACCCCACTTCGAACAGGTGATAAGTACTATTATCACGATGATGGACAAGTAGCATGGGGAGGCGCATACTCTCAGATTGAAATTGAAAAATACAATTTTTCTGCCTTTATAAATATCTCTGGCGCGCAAAGTTGGTATCGTGCTATTGATTACTTTAGGCCCAAAGTAATCACTATAAATGATACTACTTATGAAGTCCGTTCAACGGACGAATACCGAGTCTTGGGCGATAATGAATGGCGAGAGAATGATTATTCACCCTATATTGTAAGAGGAGTTCATGGCCCCTCTTCTTACGCAGGTGATGTCTTGCCTTTCTTGACTTCTGATCATCCTGGTTTAACCACCTATAAAACTGATTGGGAGCGTCTTAACAGCGCTACAATAAAAGCTGGAGGTTCATATAATTTTAATGAATGGTTTAACGCGTATACCAATTTGGGATACTTAAGCCGTGCACCTTTATTTAATTCGGTTTTTGACATCAATAATAATCTTATTGATGGTTACGCTAATCAGTTCGTTAAGGCGGTTGAATTTGGTGTTAAATATTCTCGTGAAAATTTTGCCACTAATATAAATGCTTATCGCACAGGTTGGGAGAATAAGCCTGTAAATCGATTTTATGGTTTGTCAGGTTTGTGGAAAGACTCTAATCTTTCTGTTTATGCTGATACTTCTACCGTTGCAGGTCGAGAATTTATGATTGAGCTGGCTGAGAGCAATTCAAATGCTGATGAATGGAACGAAGTGGCTACTTCTGTAATTGAAGATGTTGATAGAAATCTTGGCTATAATTTACTTGATGCAGATGCAATACATTCGGGTATTGAGTGGGATTTCTCCTATGATCCCACTAAAAAGTTTAATATCCAAGGTGTTTTTTCTTTTGGAAACTGGCGATGGACTAGTAACGAGAGTGTTCAATTAATTAATCGCACTACTAATGAATTCATTACAAGATTAGATGATAACGCTATAGCAGATACTTTGGTAAACTTAGATGGTGTCAAAGTGGGTGATGCAGCGCAACGCCAAATATCTTTCGCTTGCCGTTACTCTCCCAAGCCTGGTACATATTTTTCTATTCGAAATACTTACTTTTGGCAACACTATGCACAATTCTCTCCGGGCGATGTAATCACTGATGGTGATCCTAAGGATGTGTGGATAACCCCCGCGTATTTCCTGTTAGATTTTAATGCAGGTACATCATTTAACGTGTCAGATAATGCTGTATTACGCTTACGCTTAAGTATAACTAATTCTCTTAATTCTTTTTATATCACTGATGCAACAAACAACTCAGAGTATGCAAACAACGCCTATGGTTTAGAAGGTGGAAGTGGACGGGCTGAAGTGTTTGTTGGACCTCCACGTATGTTACGTTTGAGTGCTGTACTTGAATTAAAAGGACTCCAGAAAAGAATCTTAAAATAATGAAAATAATTAGATACACAATTTTAGCATTGTTATGCAATGTGAGCTTAAAATTTCAGGCTCAAACAGATATTCTTGATGCACGTACTAACTACTCTGTAGGTCAAGTTGTGTCGGTTACAGGTATTGTAACAAGCGGTGCTGATTTAGGATCAGTTCGTTACCTTCAAGATGCTTCAGCAGGTATTGCATTATATCCTGGAGCTGATTGGTCAGACTGGACTTTCGAGCCAAATCCTGGCGATGAAATCTTGATAACAGGTGAAATAAGTGAGTACAACGGTCTTCTCGAGGTTGGTCCTAATTTAAGTGTAGTTGAGCTTCTTAGTGCAGACAATCCACTTCCAGACGCTCAAATAATTTCGCCAAACCAATTAGCAGAAAATCTAGAAGGTCAAATTGTTGAAATCCAAAATGTTACCTTTGAAGCTGGAGGTCAAATCATTGAAGGCAATGCTACATACTCCTTCTCTAATGGTGTCGAATCTGGAGTAATCTATGTTAGATCTTCTAATTCACTTGTAGGTACTATTTTAAATGGTTGTGAACTTAATCTTAGCGGAATATGCTCTCAATTTAGTTTTGATGGATTCGGAGGATATCAACTTCTTCCACGAGGAGCTGCTGATATGATTTCAACTTCTGGAATTTGTCTTACTTCTGATGTAGTTCAATCAAATATTACAACTAGCTCTTTCGACTTAAGCTGGTCAACAGATATACCTGGGAACTCAGTTGTTGAGTGGGGAACCACACCAGCTCTTGGAAATACAACTGAAAATTCAGAATTGGTTGAAGACCATACTGTAACTCTTGATGGACTTGAAGCGGGAGTGATTTACTACGCTCGTGTATCTTCTTCATTTGGTAACGAACAAGTGGTTTCACCTATCAGGGTTTATGCTACAGTTTCAAATTCTTCGGGTGATATCCACGTTTACTTCACAGGAGAGGTAGACCATTCTGTAGCAACAATAGAAGAGGCTATATCACTTGGGATAAACACAAATGACACCATTGGAGCTTGGATTACTTCTGCACAACACACTTTAGACCTTGCATTTTATAATTTAAATAATGCTGGTATTCAGAATGCAATTAATGAGGCTGCAGCAAACGGAGTCCAAATTAGATACATTGCTGAAGGAAGTAATGCAAATATTGGTATTTCTAGTCTAGACTCTTCTGTGGAAGTTATTTACAGACAAGATGGTGAAGGATCTGGCATGCATAACAAAGTTGTGATTGGTGACGCTGAATATACTGAGTCAGCATTTGTCTTAACAGGTTCTACTAATATGACAACAGGTAACCTCAATACGGATAAAAACAACGTAATTGTAATCGAAGACCAAAGTCTTGCTCGTGGATACACACTTGAGTTCAATGAAATGTGGGGGTCTGATACATTCGAACCGGATTTAGCCAATTCTAAGTTTGGCCCAGATAAAACAATAAATACGCCAAAGAAATTTATTATTGGCGGTTCACCCGTTGAACTTTATTTCTCGCCAACAGATGGTACCACATCCGCCATTCGTAAGATAATTGAGTCAACTGATTATAGTATGATTTTTGCTATTCTGTCTTTTACCAGAGATGATTTGGCTGATGCAATTATTGGCCAGACTTCATTTTTTGTAACCCCTATGGGTGCAATAGAAGAAGAGAATGGAACAGGTTCCGAATATCTTACTCTTTTAGATGCTGGTGTTGAAATTTATTCTCATCAAGGTATTTCAGGTCAACTACACCATAAGTACGCTGTAATTGATTATTCTGAACCACTATCAGACCCTACAACTATTACAGGCTCTCATAACTGGTCGTCAACAGCTGAAAACTTGAACGACGAAAATACACTTGTCATTCACGATGAACGTATTGCAAACCTATATTACCAAGAATTTATGGGTCTTTTGCAATCAATGGGGGTTATTGCTGTTGAAAATGTAGATGGTGGATTTTTGCTTACTGCTTACCCAAATCCAGTAACTGATAATTTATTAATTGAGGTTGATGAGCAATTGATTGGAACACAATTAACGATTGTTGACTTAAATGGTAGAAATGTGATACAACTAACTCCATCAGCAGCGCGTTCAATTTTTGACGTTAGTCACATAAACTCTGGGATATATTTCCTTAAATCTTCACTCTTTAACGACGTTGTTCGACTTGTAATTCAATGATCAAAAAAAACACCTCATTATCGCTTCTTTTACTTGTTTTCTCTGCATTTAATTCAACTTACTCTCAAGAAGATGACAATTGTGATGGAGCAAGGTATAGATATTTGGTGTTTGATGATTTTGAAAAGATAGAGGATGTAGTTTACGGTTCTAATATTGCTGCAAATGGATCTGAGGTTGAACTTGAGATGGATATTTATTTGCCATCAGGAGATACTGTAACAAATAGGCCCGCTATTGTAGTTGCGCACGGAGGATTTTTCCTTATGGGAGGAAATGAATTTGATGATGTTGTTCCCCTGTGTGAAGATTTAGCCAAGATGGGATACATTGCTGTTTCAATTAGTTATCGCTTGGGTATAGACAATTGGTTAAACCTACAAGAATCCATGCAAGAAGCAGTCCTTCGAGGTGTTCACGATGGAAAAGCGGCAATTAGATTTTTGAGAAAAGTACACGCTGAAGAAGGCAATCCTTGGGGTATTGATCCCGACAGAATAATAATGGGTGGTTCTTCTGCTGGTGCATTTATAGCTCTTCATAATGCATATCTAGATTTAGATGAGTTTCCAGACATTATCGATATTACTCAACCTGGATTGGGAGGTGGATTAGAGGGTGAGTCAGGAAATTTGGGCTATTCATCAGATTTACTTTCTATATTCAGCTTATCAGGTGCAATTGGTAATGCAGAATGGATGTTAGGCGAAACAACACCAATAGTTAGCACTCATGGAACAGAAGACGATACGGTTCCAATTGAATCAGGGTCTATACAATTTATGTTTATTTCAGTTGATGACGCAGATGGAAGCGAAGTCGTCCATGATGTTGCAAACGCTTTAGAGCTTGAAAATTGTTTTTATGTTTTTGAAGGGGCTGGTCACGTTCCTCATCAATTTTCGGATAATTATTATGACACCACAAGAGCTGTCATAACTGGTTTTAATAGTAGAATGGTTTGTCCTATATACGAGCCAATTTGTGGTTATTACGACATCACTTCCCCTCCAGAAATTGATGAACCACCTTCAATTTGCCCTCAAGACATAGAGCCAAACGGAATGGTCGACGTAAATGATATGCTTGTATTTTTAGCAAATTATGGATGTACAGGTGCGTGTATTGGAGACTTCAATGAAACAGGTACAGTGACAATTTCTGATCTGCTTTCCATCTTAGCGATATTTGGATCCTATTGTGAATAGAAAATTTATTGTTTCTGCTCCAGGAAGGGTTTGCCTTTATGGAGAACACCAAGATTATTTAGGGATGCCATCTGTAGTTATGGCTATTAATCTTAGATGCAGAATCAAAGTTGAAGAGAGGGATGACAGGAAGGTAGTTTGGTCTAGTCCAAAAATAGGTGATGAGTATTCAGGTGAATACAACCTAGATAATCTTAAAAGCAGTGAGGTTGATGGTGTGCAAGACCACAAGTTGGCTTCTATGATTCTCGCTGAACAAAGAGGGCAGTTACCTTCAAAGGGTTGGAAAGCAACTATTGATAGCAATATCCCTGTACAAGCAGGATGTAGTAGTTCTTCTGCGCTATTAGTCGCTTGGATAGCAGCAATGCAAAGGTTATCTGGATTTGTTACAAGCCCCATTGAATTAGCCAACCTAGCTTTTGAAGCAGAGGTAAGTTACTTCGATGCGCCAGGAGGAAATATGGACCAAATTGCTTGCGCAGTTGGTGGTGTATTAAGGGTAGACCCTGCCGAAAAAGATGGATACAGGGAGTTAGAAAACCCTAATTTCGACTTTGTTTTAGGTGATTCAAATGCTCCAAAAGACACAATGGGTATTCTTACTAGATGCAAGTTTGATAGATTGGATATACTTGAAGCAAGAGGTGGGGATTGGGATAGGATAGATCAAACAAAACTTAGTGATGATGAGTTGTCCATTGTAAAAGGAACAATACGAAACAGAAACATTGAGAGTATTGCTTCTGGAATTTTATCTGGCGAATCTAAGAGTGGGAATTTAGGAGAACTCATGACAGAACATCATTCAATTCTGCGTGATGTACTCAAAATCAGTACGCAAAGAATAGAAAGTATGTGTGATGCTGCATTGGATGCAGGTGCTGTTGGTGCTAAAATTTTTGGCTCTGGTGGGGGCGGTTGCATGTTAGCTATGGTTGAAAGAAAAGATGGAAGCCCAAACATTCAAGCATTGGACATGGTGAAATCATATATTGAAACAGTTGACGGTGCTATTGCTCATCACGTTGTATCAGAACCAGGAGTTAGCTGGGGGGATGAAATAGAAAACCCCGTAATAATTCTTGCTGCTGGGGCTTCAAGCCGAATGAAAAAGGATGAAGGATTTTCTGAATCTACAACTGAAGAGGTAACAACTAGGCCCAAAGCAATGCTTAGGGTTGGAAAAGACAATACACCGTTCTTGGACCTTTTGATTCGTAGAATTCAAAGCGAAGGAAGCAATTGCGTAATTGTTGTTATTGGTGAACACGATAAGATCACAAGAAAATATTTTGAGGAAAACCCAATTTATGAAGTTGAAATTCGCTTCGTAGTCCAAACCATTCCAACAGATAGATCCAAACCTCTAGGAACGTCACAGGCTGTACAAATTGCGCTCGAAAACAATAGAGATTTACAATGTCATTCAATAGTGGTGTGCAACGGAGATAACATGCCACCTGCTAATTCTTTCTCTGAAATATTTAAAGATCCTTGTGCAATGTTAGCGTATGATTCTAGTGCACTCAATTTGCCAGATGATAGAGTAAGTGCATTCGCTATTGTAAGTGTAACAGAGGATGGAAAGCTTGATGAAATAATTGAAAAGCCAAACAAAGAATTAATCCCTTCATTTGTTCAAAGCGATGGAGTATTGAGAGTTAGCATGAACACTTTCAGGATGCAATTCAACAACCTACTTAAAGCTGTTCAAAATTGTCCTTTATCTGAAAGAGATGAAAAGGAGCTGCCTATTGCAATTGGTATTTGGAATAAGAAAAACCCAAACCAAATCACAGCTATACCGTTTTCCGGAGAATTTCTTGACCTAACTCATCCAAGTGATTTTGAGTTTGTTTTGAATAAATTGCAATGATGCAATTAGAAGTTTGTGCAAGCACACCAGTAGACGTAGCATTAGCACTAGAAGCGGGTGCTGATAGAATAGAGTTATGTGCTCATTGGGAATGCGGAGGGCTTACACCAACTTCTGCACTCATAAGAGCTAGTGCAGCAATTGATATACCAATTAGAGCTCTAATAAGACCTAGAGCTGGACACTTTGTTTATAACGCTTCTGAGAGAAATTTAATCCTTAGTGAAGCAATAGATAGTCTTGAATCAGGTGCAGAAAAAGTAGTTGTAGGTGGATTAAATGTGGACGGCTCTTTAGACATGGAATTATTGGAGAAATTGGTAGATGAATTGGGAGGGGAAAACTTGGTATGGCACAGGGCGCTTGATTTGAGTACAGATCCAATTAATTCTGCAGAACTTTTGCTGGAATATGGAATTGTTGAGGTTCTAACTAGTGGGGGAGCGCCTGCTGCGGGTTTGGGCTTGGATCTTATAAGGGATCTTTCAGAATTAGGGATGAATGTGATTGCAGGAGGAGGTGTTAGGGCAGATGATATTTGCAATTTGGGAGAAGCAGGAGTATGTGTAGTCCATGCTTCTTGTAGGAAATCTCATACTTTGGAAATTGAAACTCCTTCTTCAGAGTTGTTTGATTTGAATACAAATCCGGTTGATTTTAATAAAGTGGAGCAACTTTCTTCAGCAGTAGAGAATTGGAATAATAGTAGTGATGAATAGAATTTTCTTCCTTTTTCTAACAGTAGCACTTTTCGCTAGCTGTGAATCGAAGAACGAGCATAAACCCCTTGTAGGTTCGGTTGATAATATTATTCCTCAGCCTCAAAAAGTCAATATGACAGAAGGGGTTACTGGGTTTTTCACAGATGGTAAAATTGTTGTTTCAGGATTTGATAACCTAGATAAATCAAAAGACGTTGTTGAGGAATGGCTAGTTTCTGCGGGAATTAAGCTTGAATATTCAAATCTTCCAGGAGCGAGTTTGTCATTTCATATAGATGAAGAAATTGTAGGTGAGGAGGCGTACTCATTGGCTATTGCTGAAGACCAAATCCAAATTAGTTCAGCTTCTCCTGAGGGTTTGTTTAGAGGTTGGACTACGCTGCGATTAATGATTCCAGTTACCGGTGAAACAGGAGGGCTAGGTAATGGATTTTTCCTTCCCAAAGTGCACATTGAGGATTATGCCAAATTTGAGCACAGAGGCCTGCTTCTAGATTGTTGCAGACATTTTATGGAGCCAGATTTTGTTAAAAAGATGATTAATAATTTGAGCCTCCACAAAATGAATGTTCTACACTGGCATTTAACTGAAGACCAGGGGTGGAGGGTAGAAATTGATTCATATCCCAAACTCACAGAAATAGGAGCATGGCGTACTGAACTTGATGGTTCAACTCACGGAGGCTTTTACACTAAGGAGACCATCAAAGAAATAATTGAGTACGCTGCAAAGAGGCACGTTGAGATTATTCCTGAAATTGAAGTCCCTGGTCATAGCCAAGCAGCTTTAGCATCTTACCCTTGGCTCGGCTGCACTGGGGACACCTTGCCTGTGGCAAACAAATGGGGAGTGTTCAAGGATATTTACTGTCCAGGAAACGATAGTACATTAAGATTTCTCGAATCAGTGTTCGACGAAGTTTGCGAACTTTTTCCATCAGATAAGATTCATATTGGAGGGGATGAAGCGCCTAAAGTAAGGTGGGCATCATGTGATAAATGCCAAGCTAGAATTAAAGAGGAAGGTCTTGCTGATGAAAATGAACTCCAAACATGGATTATTGAACACGTTGGAAAATACTTGGATTCTAAAGGCAAAACCATCATAGGTTGGGATGAAATACTCGAAGGAGGGTTGCCAGAAGGTGCTGCAGTCCAAAGCTGGAGAGGAATGGCTGGCGCAATTGAAGGAGTACATTTGGGAACAGATGTAATTTCATCACCTACATCACATTGCTATCTCGATTACCCACTAACTAGTACAGATCTAGAAGAGATATACAGCTTTGACCCAGTTCCAGAAGAAGCCAAGAACGGACCAGGAAAAGTTATAGGAGGTGAGTGTAATATGTGGTCAGAGAGAGCTCCCCAAAACCTAGTTGAATCGAAAGTCTTTCCAAGGGCAATAGGTTTGGCTGAGGTGCTTTGGTCTGGTACATCAACTACACAAGCAGAAGGATCATATGATAGATTTCTAAAAAGACTAGACGTTCACTTTAATAGACTAGCCATTTTAGGAGTTGATTATGGACTTGAAGCAGTTCCTGTGTCTATGAGTTTGAGTTTAGAAGAAGGAGATGAAAGAAAACTTTTTGCTCGAATAACTCCTTCTGGTTCTTATATCAAAGGTGAAGCAACTTTTAATGGTGTTGATGGAATGTCTAAGCCTGTAAATTTTGGCACTCCACTAGAAATTGATGGCCCTGGAGAGATTGTGGCTACAATAAACTACAGGGGCAGAATACTTCAGAAGACTGAAAATTTCCCTGTAGATTTTCACGCTGCGACCTTCGAAGAACTTGAGCTAGGGTACGAGCCAAGCCCTTATTACACTGGTGGTGGTAATTATGCACTTGTGGATGGAAGAATTGGCACTTTGGATTTTAGGGATGGAGTGTGGCAGGCCAAACAAGGTGAAAACCTCAGTTTTACAGTAAATCTGGGAGAATCAACAGATATAGATAGCATTAGTCTCAACTTTTTCCTTTATCAAGACGCTTGGATTTTCCACCCTTCAAATTTAAAATTCTTCGTTGATGATATCCTGGTTCATGAACTGTCAAATAGCGATGTGTTTGATAAAGACGACAGGCAGATAAGCACCAACTTGAGCACAGGCAAACTAGAAGGAGTTTCAGGAAAAAGTGTGAGAGTGGAAGCAATTAATCCTGGTCCTTGTCCAGATTGGCACGCAGCAGCTACTGAGCCGACTTGGCTCTTTGTGGACGAGCTAATTGTAAGGGAAGCAAAGTAGTTACTTGATTACAAAATCGTTAAGTGACCTAGCAAGAATGTGAGGGTCGCCGTGCATGTTTGATGCACCTTTACCTGGAGCAAATGTATCGACATCATAAGTTTTAAACTCCACCCTGATTTTTTCACCGGGGAACAGGTCGAATCCGTTTTCGCTGAAATTACCCTCGCTAAGAGATCTCAATTCTACGTCTTTTGCATAGGTGTTGGAGCTGATTTCAAAAAGATAGATTTCTCCACTCCAGCCAAATCTTTCTATGTAGATACTTCCCTTCTCCAAGGCCAAATTCCCAGGCATGACACAGTAAACTCTATCCTCTGCACTCAACCTTCCGTATTCCTCTCCTTGTTCATTCCACCTAAGGTGAATCACCGTGTTTTCTGGTCTGCTCCCTGGTAAGAGTAATCCGTGCAATTCGACAATTGTCGTCTCTCCTTCAGTTAACTCAAGTTTTAAAACTTCAGTCTTTACAATATCACCATTTAATGATACTACGTCAACTACTAGTGTTCCTTTTTTCACACCATCAAATGCACCATTTTTAGCTACAAGACCCACTTCTAGAATAGAATTTTGGTTTGCAGGCAGATCTCCTTTCCAACGTCCATTCAAAAGAACTGTATCAAACGCCCTTTCTAGTTTGTTGTGGAGCAGTTTCCATCTACCGTGACCGTCAATTGATGACCATGAGGCAACAGGCCAACAATCGTTGAGCTGCCAGACAAGAGTGCCTGCACAATGGTTTGGGCTTAATCTTCCTGCAATTGCTCCCTCTGCAATGCCTTCTGCTTGAATCACTCGACTTAAATAAGCCCAGTCTTCAAATGGCATCGAATCGCACATAAGAGCTCCATGGGTACGCTCCATATAAGAGTCGATTATATCGAATCCCCTTGGATGTTTTTCATGGGCCATAATTTCAGGATGAGTGCGAAAATCCTTTAATTGCATTATGCTATCGTGGCTAAGAATAGAATTGAATGTCGAGTTGGCAGGGAAGCTTTGGAAGCCGTATTCACTCATGAATCTAGGAACTCTAGACCAAAGACTGTCAAAAGCATAGCCATCGTGCCAAATCCCCCAATCGTGTGCGTCACCTACGTTTTTAAAATTTGAATCTCCACGCCCAAGCATAGGCGAACTTTCCCAGTATGGAGCGTCGTCATATTTAGTTACTGCATTTGGAAGCAGTTCATTAAACAACTCGTGATATGAATCACTAACTGCATCGACCTCTGTTTCACTGAGGCCGTTTTTCCAACCCCATCTATCCCATCCTTCGCTTACTTCATTGTTACCGCACCAAATTGCAAGAGAGGGGTGATGTCTCAATCTTTGGGTTTGGTATTTTACTTCCTCCCTCACAGAATTTAAATATTCTTCGTTGCCAGGGTACATAGCGCATGCGAACATGAAGTCATGCCAAACCAACATGCCCTTTGTGTCGCAATAATCCATAAAATTGTCTGATGCGTACAGTCCGCCGCCCCAAACCCTGAGCATATTCATATTGGCTTCTATAGCTGCGTCAATTATAGATCGCTCTTCCCTGGGGTTGGTGCGGTTTGGAATGATGTCACAAGGCACCACGTTTGACCCCATTGCATAAATTGGTTGGCCGTTGAGTATGAACTGGAAAGCATCATCTTCCGTATTTAATTCCAACATCCGTATTCCCACCTGCTTTATTGATCGTCCAATAAGACCACTGTTGTTAAACGCTATTATTTCAAGCTTATAGAGGTATGGATCTCCTAAGTCGTGAGTCCACCAAAGTTCAGGAAACTCTATGTCGAATTCTTGCGAATGTTCACCTGAGCCTCCTTTTGTACTTCCCCAAGCAACCTTGGCTCCAGCTTCATTAGTTAAAGCCCAACGCATTGATGCATTTAGGTCCTGCGAGCCATTAAGCTCCCATTCAACTATGCATTTGGCCTTGTTTTCATACAGTTCAATAGTTTCAAGATTGACATTGTTTATTGAAGGGCCATCCCCTTTATAGTTTAGGCCCATTACACTAAAGTCTAACAGCTTGGGTCCCCAATCCCAACCAAATGCAAACTGAGGCATTCTGTGAACTGCCCTTGATTCATCTCCTGGAAGTGGATGTTTTGCTTCAATTTTCTTTTCTTTTTCTAATTCTGAAGGCGGAGTGAATTCAACACTCAAGACATTATTTGAACCATTAAGAGCTTGCCTTAGGTCAAATTCATATGCTCTAAAAGCATTATCAGTTTCACCAATCAATACGCCATTTAAAAACCACCTTGAGTACAGTTGAACACTTGCAACAGTAAGAAAATCCATTGATTCTTCAGACTTGAATGGATCTGAAGTAAAAACCCAAGACTTCTCGCCAACCCATTGAACTTTCTCCTCATTTGTCCCATTGAATGGATCAGGTATAATTCTTTCCCTAATCAATGCCTGATGCAATGAGCCAGGTAATTGCCCAGAGAGTTGAATTTCTACTGAATCAGGGCAAGCCCAAACCCCAGAGAAAAATGCTGGGGAAGTAGAAGTTTGGGCTGAGGCCACTACAGATGGCATAAAAAAAGCCCAACAAAGCAAAAATGCTATGAGGTTGCGATTTTTCACGCCCTAAAATAAGGTGGCAAAGCCCTTGATATGGCTGCAAATAAGAGAAAACAGTATTTCTTAGAATAATATTGTTGAATGAGTTGAAATCCGTACTATATTTGCACCCCTATTTAAAGAGGATTATAGATGGCAAACCATAAATCTG
>PBEE01000023.1:0-34767 GCA_002717605.1 Crocinitomicaceae bacterium
CAACCCTGGGTAAAGGTCATTAACTAATTCACACCTTTCAGAAGCATAAGCTACTGGGTCATCTGAAAGGTCATAAATATTTACATCTGGATTAATTCCGCCTCCAGAACTCCTCATGTCGTCAGCATCATTACCAAATTTTAGTAATTCAGATGTAGACTTTGATAGAATTTCCTCGAGCCTAACATCTTCTGCTTCAGGATCTTCAAAACCTTCACTGTATGCGTACTCAATTACCCAGTAATCATAAGGACCTGGGTTGTCGTCGTAGAATAGGGTTTGGTCTTCTTTATTGCGAGCAAAGTTTATTGCTGGGTATTCCATAACAGTATTACACATACCATTTTCTGCAACAACAGAAGGGTTCTTTAACTCTTCTGGTGAAAGCATAGTACTAGCATGCATATTATGACTTAGACCTAGAGTGTGGCCAACTTCGTGTAGACATAACCTATGCAGGGTTTGACGTACAAATTCCTCGTGCTCTTCATCGTTAAAGTCCAAAATATTCATAGCAGCTAAACTGAATAGAGTGTTATGAGCGGTTGCCTCACCAACATCACACCTGTGCATCATTTCAGCCGCTCTTTCTCTAGAACTCAAGTTGTTTTCGTTATAAAATACACCCGATTTCCATAGTCTTCCAGACATACCTCCAAATTCAAGCATAATGTCTGCTCCAAGAATTTCTCCAGTCCTAGGATTCACAAAGCTTGGACCATATCCACTAAAGGGAGCAGTAGGAGAGGAAGTCCAACGCAGAACATTGTATCGAATATCACCTGCATCCCAATCGGCATCGTCAGGCTGCACTTTCACCACAACTGCATTTTTGAAACCAATCTTTTCAAATGCTAAATTCCACTTCTCAACTCCAGTTTTTATATAATTTCTAAACTCATATGGAGTTGTGTTTTCAATCCACCAAGTAATTGGCTCAACTGGTTCAGACAAGTCAGCTGTATGATCTTTTTTTTCTAGTCTCCACCTATGAATTACATCATTCCAAGGAGTAGAACTTGTGCTTGTCATGTCATTTACTTGAGTCATAAAGAACCCAATCCTAGCATCATCTTTTCTAGGTCTAAATCCATCTTCTGGCATTTGTAAAATGCAATGTCTGTATTTAACCGTAACATAGCGCGCATCAGTAATCGCAGTTGTGTAAACAGTAGGGTTTGAACTTTCATATACATAGTCAACTACAACTTCTAAATTCTCAGGGTAGTTATTTATATGAGTAATGCTAGTTTTATCTTTGCTTAGCTTTCCAAGAGCACTTTTACTACCAGGACGAGTCGGTGGCTTGATGCGGTTAATTTTTTCACTCTTGAATAAGTCATCTGATGATACAAGGAACATAGAGTCTTCATCGCTTGCAATAATCTTCATTGAAGCAAGAATGGGAAAATTGATATTTGCCTTTTCTGTTTTTGATAGTGGGCTTTCAGGATTATAGTAAAAGGAGGTGTTTTCACCTATTACTTCAATCCTTTTATAATTCTTCCTGAAGCTTATGATTTTTGAACCTCTGTATGAACCTCTGTGGTTTCCAGTTTGTAATACCCCATCCTCGACTTGTGAAAAGTAGATGTATTCATTTTGAAAAGCTTCTTGTGGTATAGCCATCCATGTTTCACCACTTAGAGTATCTCTGTACATAGTAAAAAGCCCTTTTTCCGCAACCGCTTTTTCAGTTAGTTCGCTTATTGATTTGCCTTCCTTATTTTTTTTAGGAGCAACTTCATTTTGCTCTGTTTTATTGTTTTTTCTCTTAAAGAACTGAGCGTTAGATTCAGATGGTAAACATATAATTGTGCTAAGTAATATTGAGCTTGCTAAAAGTAAAATTCTTGACTTCATGGCAGATTAAAAGATAGGCCACGAATATACGGTTATTTAAATCCTCGTACTTTCTTTATCTGCTCATAAGCTTCCTGAATTTGGATAAATCTCTCTTTAGCTTTTTTTCTAGGCCCTTCTCCTAGATTCCCAATTTTGTCAGGATGGAATTTAACAGCAAGTTTCCTATATGCTTTTTTAACGTCCGTGTCTGTTGAATCTCTTGTGATCTCTAAAACCTTATATGGGTCTGAAACTGAGTGATATGCCTGTTCAATACTAAGTCTATCCTTATCGCTAATGCCCAAATACTTCGCAATGAATCTTATTATATCAAGCTCCTGCGGATGCACTTCTCCATCTGCATTTGAAATGCCGTATAAATATTGAAGAAGGAGCATCCTCTTTGGGTGATCCATGTGGAATCTAATTTGAGAAGCCACCTTTCTATAATCAATATTTTCTTTGAGAACTGACCTCAATAATAGAGTGAGTTGTTCTGCTTCTTTTGGCCCAAAATTGACTCTTAGAAAACTCTTCACATACTTGAGTTCCGACTTCATAATCTTGCCGTCTGCCTTCATTACTGCAGCGCTTAAGACTACTAAAGCCATAGAAAAATCACCCCGTTGAGTTCTTTTTTCGAAAACGCTTGGCTCACCATCTGACGATGTAAAGCCTTGGAACATTTTACCAACTTGATAGCCAAGCAAAGCTCCGATTGGACCTCCTAAAGCCCAACCTAAAGCACCACCAACCCATTTACCGTAATCTGCCATATTTAAAAACTTCCTCCAGCTCCACCGCCTCCGAAGGAACCACCTCCAAAACCGCCAAATCCAGAACTACCACTACGAAATCCTCCGCCACTAAATCCTCTTCTTCCTCTTTTAAAATTCTTGTAGCTATTGTTTTGACGATTCATATCGGCCAAAACGATAATTAAAGATGTAATCCATGATGATCCACTGTTTTTCCTCATTTGATTCTTAACAGCTATCATTATTACTAAAACTGGCATAATGAAAACCAGAAACATAACAAACAACACTATTGGCCACTCCGGACCGCCTGTTCCGTTATTACGCATATAATCTGCTTCTGTAAATTCACCAGAGGCCAAACCCATTATTTGCTTTATCCCATTCTCTAATCCTCCACTCCAGTTTGCATTCTTGAAATAAGGAATCATGCTATCAACTATTCTTCCAGTTAGAATATCTGGAATAGCACCTTCTAATCCTTCTCCAATTGCAATAAAGATTTGGCCTTTGCCACTATTGTTTCTTGGCTTAATTGCAATTACAACCCCATTGTCAAGATCAGATCGTCCAACTCCAAGCCTGTCGCCTGTTTCTATTGCAAAAGTTGAAGGATCGTATCCGCAAAAGTCTGGATGTGTAACAACGACTATAACATTGCTTGTTGAGTCTACAAATGACCTTAGAACTTTTTGAATGTCAACTTCTTCTCCTTGCGTTAAAAGATCTGCATTATCGTATACAAATGTCCCATTCTTAGGCGTAGGTAAACACGAGTCGATTTGGGCTTCAACAACCCCAAACAATGGTGAGATCAATAAACCAAATAAAATTATTAATCTCCCCATGACACACTATTATCAAGTTCATCAACATCACCGTCTACATAGGGGAAATAAGATTTTAACTGTTCACCACAAGACTCAACAGTCCTACACAAAGCCTCAGTCCAATCCCCATCTTTAAGTAGTGGAAGTGCTACATCATAAGTCGCTTGCCAAAACCCATCATCAACTTTAGCGTTAATTCCCATGTCGCCAAGTATTGCAAACTTTCTGTCCTCAGTTGACAGATACACAAGCACACCATTTCTAGCTTCAGTTTTATGCATTTTTAGAGCAGCAAAGACTACAGACGCCCTGTCCATAACATCACCCTTACAGGTCGTTTCAATGTGCACCCTTAGTTCTCCAGAAGTCTGAAGTTCTGCAGTTGCAATTGCCTTCTCAATGGCTAATGAGTCAATAGCCATTATTCAAAGTTCACAGCAGGGGCTGCGGCTGCTTCAGATGTAGATTCAAAATATGACTTGCCCTCAAACCCAAACAATTCAGCCCAAAGCTTCCCTGGGAACATCTTAACTTTCTTATTGTAAGACTTTACAGTTTCATTGTAGTCAGTTCGGGCTTTTGAAATTCTATTTTCTGTACCTTCTAGCTGTACTTGAAGATCGCGAAACCCTTGACTACTCTTTAAGTCAGGATATTGTTCAGTATACCCAAATAATCCTCGCATTGCTCCGCCAAGTACCATTGTGCTCTTATCGAATTCTGCAATATCACCAGTTTCTCCAGCCTTTTGCATAGCGCCAAGTGCTGCTGCTCGTGCCTCAGTTACAGCAATCAAAGTCTCCTTTTCGACATCAGCATAAGCCTTAACTGTAGATACTAAGTTGGGAATAAGATCAAATCTTCTTTGGTATTGGGTTTCAACATTTCCCCATTGTCCATCAACGTTTTCAGAAGATTGAGTCATGCCGTTGTATGAAGACATTCCGTTAAAAGCTAGTAGAACTAAAAGACCTACTAGTACCAGCATTATTATTTTACCTTTATTCATGATTGCAAGTTCTTAAATCCTCTTGTTATAAATGCAAAAAGTTCTTCCCCTTCTAAAATACCTTGGGATAGACGAGCTAAATCTGCCGCTTCCTTAGCAATAGCACTTCTCTTTTCTTCGTCCTTTTCACTAAGGAGTTGTGAGGTAAGAGGGTGGTTAGAGTTAATTGTTACTTCGTATTTATTAGGCAAGTCCCCAAACATTTGGAATCCTCCGCCACCAACAGCTTGCTGCTCCTTCATACGTCTCATCCATTCGCTAATTGTAATAGTTATCGGAGCAGAAGTTGGAGACATTGCTGCGAATTTGATTTCATAACCTTCAGATGGAAATGCACCTTGAAGGACAGGTGTTAAAGTTTCTTGTTGCTTTTCGTTTAGTAAGCTTGTTTCAGTATCATCCTTTTCAATAAGCTTTTCAATAATATCTGAATCAACCCTCTTGAATTGTACGTCAGAATGAGTTTGCTCTAGCTTACTAACAACGTGTGCAGTTAGAGGCCCCTCCATTTCAAGAACTTTATATCCCTTATCAGTTGCTGCATTTACAAATGAGTGTTGTGCTGAAGCATCAGATGTATAAGGAATGATGATCTTGTCATTTTTGTCTGTTTGGGCTTCTTTTACAGACTTTATTAATTCTTCGTGAGTCTTAAATTTTCCTTCAGTATCCTTGTATAAGTAGAACTTCTGCGCTCTCTCAGCAAATTTTTCATCAGTCAAAATACCGTAGTCTACGAATACCTTTAGATCTTCCCAAAGTGCTTCGAATCCAGCCCTATCCTTTTTGAACATAGAAGCTAGTTTGTCTGCTACTTTTTTGCTGATGTACCCGCTAATTTTCTTTACGTTTGCATCCTCTTGTAGGTATGAACGACTTACGTTAAGTGGGATGTCTGGAGAGTCGATAACTCCGTGAAGCATAGTGAGAAAATCTGGAACTATGTTTTCTACATTATCAGTAATAAAAACCTGATTTGAATAGAGATGAATTCTATTCCTTTGAAGGTCCATAGTTTTCTTTAAAGGAGGGAAGAATAATATTCCAGTTAGGTTAAAAGGATAATCTACATTTAAGTGAATATTGAAAAGGGACTCCTCCATATTCATAGGATATAATTCTCTGTAGAAACTTGTGTAATCCTCATCCTTTAAATCAGCAGGCTTGAGCATCCAGGTAGGAGTAGTGTTATTTATGACGTTTGGAACCTCTACACTAATCTTCTTAATGTTGCCCTCATCATCCTTCTCACCATTTGGGTCGTCTTGCATTTCACTCTTGGTGCCAAACACAATCTCCACAGGCATAAACTTGCAATACTTATTTAATATTCCACCTAGCCTTGCTTCTTCTAAGAATTCTAGGCTATCCTCAGCAATGTGAAGAACGATGTCAGTTCCTGGAGTTGCTTTTTTTGAATATTCAAGTGTGTATTCTGGAGAACCATCACAGCTCCACTTAACAGCTTTCGATTTGGGCTTTTGGCTTTTTGAAATGATATCAACTCTATCACTCACCATGAATGAAGAATAGAAGCCCAAACCAAAGTGGCCAATAATTGCCTGTTTTGCATCGTCATCCTTGTATTTGTCTATGAATTCTGTTGCTCCTGAAAATGCGATTTGGTTAATGTATTTATCTACTTCTTCAGAAGTCATCCCAATCCCATTATCAGAAATAGTAATGGTTTTAGCCTTTTTGTCAATCTTGACTTCTACTGTAGGATTTCCTAAGACTTTCTTTAGATCACCCGCATTCAAAAGAGTTTTGCACTTTTGTGTTGCGTCAACTGCGTTTGAGACTAGTTCCCTTAAAAAGATTTCGTGATCTGAATAAAGGAATTTCTTAATTATTGGGAAGATGTTTTCTGTAGTAACATTAATTTTCCCCGTGGTTGTTTTCTTTGCCATCGATTTATTTTATGTATTTAACTTTTCAGTCAACTCTCATGCCATTATCAATTCAATCAAAAGATCTGACAGCTTGGCATTATATTCATGCCAAAATGTAAATTAGACTATCTATAAAGAAAAAATGTTATTAATCAATAACTAATTTTATTGGTTTACTGTTTTTTGATGAAACAGTATAAACACCCTTGCTAAAAAAGCTAACATCAATGTTAAGATTCTGATTACATGTATGTTCTTGAATTTTTTTTCCTGACAAATCTTTTATTTCAACTTGATGTATTGATGTGTCAGAAAATTTAAGATTGAGAATTTCGGAAGCAGGATTAGGATATATAATTAAGTCAGAAATGCTTATTTCGTCGATATTGATTATTGGTGCAAGATCGTATCCAAATTTATAAACTTGTCCATCATCTGGCCAATTAGAAAGACCTGGAAAATTATTATCAATTTGAAGTGAATCGTATTCAACATCAATATACTCGATAAATTCTGGATTACTTGGATTTCCAGTTCCCCACAAAAAGTTTGCACTCAAATCGTAAAAATCCCAATAACTAGAAATACCTAAGGATGCTGTTTCCCAAAAACATACATCATCAAGCGAGTTTATTGTGTTTGGTCCAAATCGAATCTCCATATCCCCATTTTCGTATAACCAAAATTGAAAATTAGCTGTTGATACATCATTTGAATTCATCATTTCCCAATCAAAACCAACATTTTTGAATTCAATTTTAAATATTCTATTTGGCTCATTCCCAATTGTTTCATAACTATGAATAGAACCTTCATTAGTTGAAGAATCTAGGACAAGAAGGACATCATTTAAATCTGCATTAGTTGCAGATAAAAGATGTGTATATCCATCTTCCATTCTCAATTCGATTGCACCACCAATATCGCTAAGCCAAACCATATCAGCAGTATCCTCAAAACAAGGAAACTCAAATTGTAAGTTTAATGGTACCATTGGGACATCCCACATTGGATCAATATTTGGTAAAAAACCATTTTTAATAGGCACATATGTGTCATAAAAAGTAGTAAGTGTGTAAGGCATAGGTTCTTGAGCTAATATGCTTATTGAAAATGCCATATTAAACAGATAGATGATTTTCTTCATTATCTAGAAGTTTGGAGTTAATGAGGCATTAGAATGGAAATCTGTGATGACTTTTACCGCTTCTTCTGGTGTGTCAACTATTGAGAATAGATCAGGATCGACGTCAGAAATGGTTTGGTATTTGTCGAGTAATATTTCTTTAAACCAATCAACTAATCCAGTCCAAAACGTTGAATCATAGAGTACTATAGGCCTCGAATTTAATTTTCCAGTCTGTAAAAGTGTAAGAGCCTCAAATAACTCATCCATTGTGCCAAATCCTCCAGGCATTACAATAAAACCCTGACTGTATTTTACGAACATCACCTTTCTCACGAAGAAGTAATCGAAGTCTATACTTTTATCTCTATCGATATATGGATTTGAGTATTGTTCAAATGGAAGTTCAATATTTAGCCCTACTGAAGCTCCTCCAGCCTCATGAGCACCTTTATTCCCTGCCTCCATAACCCCAGGACCTCCTCCAGTAATTACTCCGTAACCAGCTTTAGATAGGAGGCATGCTGTTTTTTGTGCGTCTTTATAAACCTTTGTTTCTGGTCCAGTTCGTGCTGATCCATATATAGAAACACATGGACCAATTCTGTGAAGTGCTTCATAGCCTTCCACAAATTCACTCATAATTTTAAAAATTGACCAACTGTCTTTGGACATAATTTCGGTCCAAGTTCTTCTCTTATATTCTTTATGCATAACTCAAACTTACCTAAGCTTAGCAAGTTATGCTAAAATCTTAGCAAGAAATTTTCCCGTTGGGCTATTTGGCTGACTGGCAATTTGTTCCGGAGAGCCAATTGCTACAATTTGGCCTCCTTTTATGCCTCCTTCAGGACCCATATCGATAACATAGTCTGCAACTTTGATTACATCTAAATTATGTTCTATGACAATAACTGAATTACCTAAATTGACGAGTCTGTTTAATACGTCTAATAACATCTCAATATCTTGAAAATGGAGCCCAGTAGTAGGTTCGTCAAGAATATACATAGTGTTGCCAGTATTTGCTCTACTTAGTTCCGCAGCTAGCTTAATACGTTGTGCTTCACCTCCGCTAAGTGTTGTTGAAGGTTGACCTAAGGTAACATATCCAAGTCCTACATCTTTTAACGTGCTTATAATTCTTTTAATCTTTGGATAGGATTCAAAAAAGTCAAAAGATTCGTTTATAGTCATATCCAGAATATCGCTTATGCTTTTTCCTTTGTACCTTACCTCTAATGTTTCTCGATTGAACCTTTTGCCTCCACAAGATTCACACTTTACATGAACGTCTGGTAGGTAATTCATTTCTATCGTTTTGAATCCAGAACCTTTGCAATTTTCACATCTTCCTCCCACAACGTTAAACGAGAACCTACCTGGTTTATATCCTCTGATTTTGGCTTCAGGAAGTAGTGTAAATAGCTTTCTGACATGGTCCATTATGCCAGTGTAAGTAGCTGGGTTTGAGCGAGGAGTTCGTCCAATGGGGGTTTGATCTATAGCAATAACCTTGTCTAAATTATCCAAGCCCAAAATCTTATTGTAAGGCAACGGATTCCTTATTGGTTCATGAAGATGATTTTGCAACGCAGGATATAGGGTTTGGTTTATCAAAGAACTCTTACCTGAGCCGCTGACTCCTGCAACACAAGTAAAAGTTCCCAAAGGAAGACTCAGATCGACATCTTTCAAATTGTGACCTGAAGCCCCTTTAATAGTTAGTTTCTTTTTATTGCCTTTCCTTCGCTTGCTTGGAGTTTGGATCTTTTTAATACCCTTGAGATAATGCGCCGTTGTTGATTCAGAGGTCAAATGTTCCTCAGGAGGACCAGCAGCCACAATTGTTCCGCCATGTTTACCTGCTCCTGGCCCAATATCAACCAGGAAATCTGAGGCACGCATCATATCCTCGTCGTGTTCAACAACAATAACTGTATTGCCAGCATCTCTTAGTGCTTGCAGAGATTTTATAAGTCTTTGATTGTCCCTTTGGTGTAGGCCTATAGATGGTTCGTCAAGTATATATAGGACATCGGTAAGTTTGGAGCCAATTTGGGTTGCTAGTCTAATTCTTTGGCCTTCTCCTCCTGAAAGCGAACGAGCAGGTCTATCTAAACTCAAATAACCTAGCCCCACATCAACCATAAATCCAATTCTCTCACGAATCTCCTTTAGCGGATCTTTTGCTATGGTGTTTTGCTTTTCAGTAAGTTCTGATTCTATTCCTTCAAAGAATTCAGAAAGTTTGATGAAATCTAATTCGCCTAATTCTGCTATGTTCTTTCCAGCTATTTTAAAGTGAAGACTAATGGGCTTAAGTCTACTACCATTGCAGCTTGAGCAAAGAACCTTATGCATGAATTGGTTCGCCCAACGCTTGAGAGGGATGGATTTGGCCTTGGCCGCAGCATTTTCAACTATAGAAACCAATCCGTCGTAATTCACAGATTCTGAAGACCCAAACTTTCTTGAAAGAGTTATTTTGTCATTAGTTCCATAAAGGATTATGCCTATTAACTCTTCGCTTAACTCGCCAATTGGAGTTGTAGCCTTCATTCCATGAGAATTTATGATGGCTTCAATGATGTTAGAAATCTTATTGCTTGTTAGCTCACCTAGAGGTGCGATACCACCTTCTCTTACGCTCTTCTTAGGATCAGGGAAAACGAGCTCTCTATCTACTTTTGCAACAGTACCTAATCCATTACAAGTGGGGCAAGCTCCGTATGGAGAGTTAAAAGAGAATAGATTTGGTTCAGGCTCAGGATATGCAATTCCAGAGGTAGGGCACATTAGATTCCTCGAAAAGTGGACGAGTTTTGGGTTAATTACTCCGTGCTGAATTACGCACATTGAGCCTTTTCCAAGCTTTAAAGCTGTACGCACTGAGTTTCTCAAACGTGTTCTGTCGCTTCCCACTATTACTTTGTCAACAACTAATTCAATGTCGTGGACCTTGTATCTGTCAACTTTAAATCCCGAATCTAATTCTACTACTTCTCCATCTACTCTTGCTCTTACATATCCCTGTTTACGAGAGTTGTCGAATAATTCTCTATAATGTCCCTTCCTACCACGAACAATAGGAGCAAGAATTAAAAGCTTTAATCCATCAAACCTCTTTTCAATGCTTTCAGCTATACTATCATCGTTATTCTTAACCATGGGCTCACCTGTTTCAATAGAATAAGCATTTGCTGCTCTAGCATATAATAGTCTTAAGAAATCTTGGACCTCTGTTACCGTACCTACAGTGGAACGAGGGTTTCTAGTTACTGTTTTTTGTTCAATGCTAATTACAGGACTTAGACCACTTATGTATTCTACATCTGGTCTTTTAAGTCCTCCAATAAATTGTCTTGCATAGGAGCTTAGGGTTTCTAAATATCATCTAGAGCCCTCAGCATAAATGGTGTCAAAAGCAAGTGAAGATTTACCTGAACCACTAACACCTGTGAATACAATTAGTTTGTTTCTTGGTAGGGTTAAATCAATATCTCGGAGGTTGTGTTCTCTTGCTCCGTATATAATGATTCTATCTGACCCATCACTCATATCAACTGTCTAAACGCCTAAGTTTGTAATCCAAACCAGCAACTACTAAAGACATAATTGGGCTAACCCAATTAAAGATGCAAAATGGTGCGTATGATAGAGTTGCAACACCTAGTATTCCGCTTTGGGCTACTCCACATGTGTTCCATGGAATTAAAACGGATGTGACAGTACCTGCATCTTCTAGTGTTCTACTCAGGTTTTGAGGTGCTAAATTGTGTTCCTTAAATACTTCCTCATACATCTTTCCTGGAACTACAATTGCTATGTATTGATCTGAGGCTAGTATGTTGAATGCAAGGCAGGTTCCAACTGTTCTTCCTATTAGTCCAAGTACTGAATTTACTCCGCTTATTAAGCTGTCAGTAATTGTTTTTAGAATACCTGCTGCTTGTAATACTGCTCCAAATACCATTGCGCATACTATCAGCCAAATTGTATTCATCATGCCTGACATTCCTTTTGCAGATAAAAGTTCATCAGCTAATTCATTGCCCGTAACAAAATGTGTGTCAACTGCCATTGAAGTGATAGAAGAGTAGTATGATGCCGCAGCGTAACTCATTTCTTCACCAGCAATTCTAGTAATAGCATTTGGTTGGAAAATAATTGCTGTAAGTGCTCCTAGAAGAACTCCGATAAACAACGCTGCCGCTGCAGGTACCTTACGGGCAATCATAACTAGTACAGCTACAGGAGCAATAAATAAACCAAGGTGGATGTTGAATTTTGCTTTAACAGCCTCACCAAAACCTGCAGCAAACTCAACACTTTCAGTCGCAGCACTTCCAGTAAACCCTACAATTAGAAATACGATAAGAGCGATTAATATACTTGGGACAGTCGTAATTGTCATATATCTAATGTGAGTAATTAGATCTGTGCCAGCTACAGCAGGAGCAAGGTTTGTAGTGTCTGATAGGGGGCTTAGCTTATCACCAAAATATGCTCCACTTATAATGGCACCGGCAACCCAACCTTCGCTGATTCCCATTGCTGTTCCTATACCTATTAAAGCAACACCAACTGTTCCAACTGTACCCCACGATGATCCAGTCGCTAGTGAAAGAACAGCGCACACTATACAAGCTGCAAAAAGAAAAATAGTTGGTTCAAGGAGTAGTAATCCATAGTGTATAAATGCTGGAATAATACCAGCAAGCAGCCAAGTTCCTGCTAAAGCGCCAATCAATAATAGTATTAATATCGCTTCTGTTGCTTGAGAAATATTGCTTGAAATAGCATCTCGGATACTAGACCAACTTATGCCTCTGAACATTCCTATACCACCTGCAACTAATGCAGCGATAAGTAATGCCATTTGATTAGAACCATATGAGCTGTCGTCTTCAAAGAAATACACATTGGTTCCAAGCATTATAACCAAAAGGATAATTGGTAGTAAAGCCAGAATTAACGGCATTTTTGAAGCACTATTATGATTCTCAGGTCTCATTTATTTTACGTCTTCAGCTTCAGGCCTTCCTGAAGGACTTAGCGCTGATTTTGATACTCTAATTTTACCTGATTCTACTTCTAGAACAACTGTCAAGTCGCTAATAGAAAGAATTTTTCCGTGTACTCCTCCAATAGTTACAACCTTGTCGCCTTTACTAATTGCATCTCTGAATTCTTTTGCCTCTTTTTGACGTTTTTGCTGAGGTCTAATCATAAAGAAATACATAATGATAAACATTCCGAGTAATAGTACCCATGGAAATCCTGGTTCAGCTGTATCTGCTTGTAGTAATATTTTGAACATGTTCATTTCTTAATTGTCTAATTTATTTCAAATCTTCTTTTCCAAAGTCAGGTCCAATTACATTTCCCTTTAAAATCAGTTGAGTAATTGATGGTCTTGTATTTGTGACTACATCAATTTTCTTTGCTTGGACTCCAGTTCTATCCGTTGAGTCAAAATCAACTTTTATTTTACCACCATCACCTGGTTCAATTACGCCTTTGGGCCAGTCACTAGGAACTGTACATCCACATTGAGGGTGTACGTTTGAAATTATGAGTGGTGCAGATCCAGTATTTGTGAATGTGAATACCTTAGATATTCTTTTCCCAGCTGCAATGACACCAAAATCGAATTCAAGTGTGTCGAATTCTATTGTAGGATAACTAGCATCATTAGTTGTGGTAGATGCTGTTCCAGGAATATTAATAAGGTTTGTACTAATCTTATCGTCATTCATACAACTTGTAATGCCAAAAATACTTACGCAAACAAATGTGATATATAGGACTCTCATCTTACACTAGACCTCTTCCTGTCTTTTTGATTTCACCAGCTTCAACTAGTTTTAAAAATAGCTGGTCTAAAATTCCATTTATAAACCCGTGACTTTTGTCAGTACTATAGTATTTTGATAATTCGATATATTCATTAAGAGTTACTTTTAATGGAATTGTTGGGAATTCCTTGGCCTCTGCAAGGGCCATTTTCATCAATATCCTATCGGTAAGAGCGATTCTTTCTAGTTCCCAGTTTTGAGCTCCTTCTTTAATCAAATTTTCATTTATTTCACCTTGGACTAAAGTCTTAGTAAATAAGCCCTCAAGAAATTTTTTGTCGTCATCATCGTCGCGCCAAACATTTAAAAGTTCAACTTCGTCATCGTCCTCTTTGATTGATTTAAGAGTTTTGATAACCATTGAACTTGCAAGGTCTAAATCATCCATCCAAAAAATGCTTTCTTCTTCTAGCATATAATGGAAAGATTCTTGGTTCACTAAATTTTTTCGAAACATTCTTACCAAGCTCTCTTTGTCGTGTTGGAATCCTCTATCTTCAGAATCCATGTAGTTTTTGTATTCTTCGTCCGTTATAAGGTCTCGGAACATATTCCTTAGAAGTTTTTGATTGTTTGCCCAACTAACACCTAGCTCTTCTGATGCTTTTTGTAAATTCTTGCTATTTGCTAAAATTCTTAGCGTTGCATTCCTTACAAATTTGGTGTTTGGATGCAAATCCTCTGCTGAAGGTATTTGCTTTTTCCTTGCATTTTCAATTCTATCAATTGCAATAACTTGAAGCCCAGCAATCATATTTAATAACAAAAGGTAAAGTTCGTGCATCTTAGTGATACTGTGATCAAGAGCGTTTTTAGCTTTTACAGAATCAGAATCTTCGTCTTGATAGAATCCGTACAGGATATGAAGAATCTTGATGCGGATGTGGCGTCGGTTCAGCATGAAAATGTTCGTTTTGCGAATTTAAGTAATCAAATCTTCTTAAAGCAGATAATATGCATCTACTTTTGCATCATGATTAATCTTATTAGATTCATAAAATCTAAGCTATTGTCAACCAAAATGTTAGTAGTTTTAGTTGTATTGTTTTTTGGATGTTCTAAAGTTGTTGAAATCGATGTGCCTTTTGCAGAACCCAAGCTTGTTATTGAAGGTGTAATTAAAGAAGGAAAGAAGCCAATTGTGCTTCTAAGCATGTCTCAAGGCTATTTTGACCCAATCTCCGATTTATCAAATTCTTATATAAGTGGAGCAGATGTTAAAGTTGTTGTAGAGAATGATACTACAAACTTGATGGAGGTTCCTGCTTTATATCTTATAAATGAGCAAGACCAATTAGATTATTTGTTTCAGTTATTTGAAGTTCAAATTACAGAAGATCTAACTTCTGCAGAAGATACAACTTCTGAATTATCAGAATTCTTAAAAACTTTTTCAGTTTACACTTTATTAGGTCAAACCGACTTAATTGGAGAGACGGGAAAGGAATATGAGTTAATTGTAAATTATGGTGATATTTCGGCAGGTGGTACAACATCAATGTTACCTGCCATAGAACAGGAAGAGGGTTACTTTTTCTTTCCTGAAAGTTCACAATCCGATTCTTTAGGCGTAATAAATTTAGTATATACAGACCCTCCAGAACTTGGAAATTGTTATCGTTGGGCTTCACGCAGAATCAACCAATATCCTGACTGGCATATATTATCTGGTCAGATTAAAGACCCATATTTTGTTTATCCACTTGGATCAGTTTGGGATGATATGATTGTCAATGGTGGTCAATTTAGTTTTCCAACAGTGCGATATCCAACAGCAAACGATACTTATGATTCCACTGAAATAGGATTATGGAAAATTGGAGACACGGTATTGACAAAGCTCGAGACTATCGACAGAAATGCTTATGAAACTCTTCTCAGTTATGAAACAGCACTCTCATCCCAAGGCAACCCATTTGCGCCTCCTACAAATGTAATATCTCACGTTGGCGATGCCTTAGGATGGTGGATTGCAATTTCGGAGGATGTAGATACCATTATTTGCACTCCTTGATTGAAATACAGTAAATTTCCAACATGAGTTCTTTAAAACTATTACCAATTTTAATTTTATTTAATCTATTTGATGGAGATTTAATTGCACAAACCTCTAGTATATTTCCAATCACTTCTGTTGATTTATACCAAAGCGGAGCAATAGTTCATCATTCTGATTCTGTTTATTTTGAAGGTGCGATAGCTGAAATTGTTATTGATGGGATAGCATCAAATATTAACCCTCAATCTTTCCAGGTTAACCTTCCAAATGGAATAATTTTAGAAGATCTTGATTTTGAAATTGTAAATATTGAAGACGATTATGGCTCGGATTTAAAGTCTGTTAATGACTCAATTGCGAGTTTAACATTTCAAATTGAGATGTATGAGTCACTCATCAATACACTCAATGAGGAAAGAGAATTTTTACAAGCAAATCGGAAAATTGGTTCTAATCAGGAAGTACTTCTAGTTGATGATTTAATTGAGATGGCTGATTTCTTAAGAGAGAGGCATCAGGATTTAGGGCTGGAAATTATTGATATTCAAATGAAGATTGCTAATATCAAGGATGTTTTGCGGCAGCTGAAAGCCAAAAAAAGTCTAATCAATGAATTAGGGTTAAATATAGATGGAAGACTTACGTTGAATTTATTAAATGTGTCAGCCAATAACAGGACGGAGTATATTATTATTAAATATCTAACCTCAGAAGCCTCTTGGACAACGAATTACAATTTTTATTTAGAAGATGGAGAAGTGAATGTTAAGAGACAAGCAAACATTCAACAAAACTCAGGTATTGACTGGAATTATGTCAATGTAAAACTTATTAGTGGAGATCCTGAACAGAGTATTAAGCCAAATGATATAAGAGATTGGTTTATTGAAGAATGTGTTGATATGAATGATTTGGTTGAAGAAATCAATCCTAATTCAATAATTTCGAACAAAGACAGTTTACAACTAAATTTTGATAAAAGCATCCCAAATGCAGGAAATATTCGCTACAGATTCGAGGTTTTAAAACCAGTAAATCTAAGTAGCTCGCTACATAATAAGTCTGTTGAAGTTGACCAATTTTCACTCGATGGCGTCGTTGAATATTATGCATCTCCATCCCAAAATTCATCTGCATATGCGATTATAAAATGCAGCGATTGGGCTGATAAAAAGCTTATGAATGGAAGAGTGGACGTGGTTTCTTCAAACAAATACTTAGGATGGTATAACCTTCGCTTGCCAATTATGGGAGATACTTTACATGTAAACCTTGGTCATGACCCAAACGTAATGTGTTATAAAGAATTGTTGTCAGAATCAAGTACTGTAAAGCGTTTTGCTGGAAAGAAGCAAGTAACGCAAACCTGGGAGTTAACAGTTGAAAATTCTCATTCAAATACTGTCTTTGTCAATCTTGTAGACAAGCTTCCACGTACAAATAATTCAGAGATTACAATATCTGCACTAACAGATGACAGTGGTATAGTGGATTTAGTGTCAAACGAAATAAGTTTTGATTTTGAATTATCACCCTTTGAAAAAAGAATAGTGACCTATGTCCTTACGGTAACTTATCCTGGTTCAATGAACTTAGAGAATTTCTAATAATATAGTTGGCTATTCTATTGCTAGCGCCAATTTTTCCAAGCATTTTTCTCAGCCTTGCTATTTCTGATATTTGGGTTTCTGAATCAAGTATTTCATTAAGTTTTAAGCTTAAATTTTTAACTGTACAATCGCCTTGAATTAATTCAGGGACAATGTCCCTTCCAGAAATAAGATTAGGAAGGCCAATCCTATTAATTTTTACTACTGCCTTTGCTACTGCATAATTAAATGCTCCAGTTTTATATGCAATTACTTGCTTTGTACCCAAAAGAGATGCCTCTAATGTAGCTGTGCCTGATGTGACAATTGCTGCGACAGAGGTTCCTAGAATTTCTCTTGTCTTGCCAAATTCAACTTTGAATCCTGCCTCAGTAGCCAATGAATAATCAGATATCTTTCTTCCTGGGGCTCCTGCAATTACAAAGTCCAATTCTTTGAACTCCATTCCCAAACTCACAAATAATGGTAGCATCTTTTTCAACTCTTGTATACGAGAGCCGGGTAGGAGAGCTATTTGGTGTGGCCTCTTCTCAAATTTTAATTCCTCAAAAGTATCCAAAATGGGATGTCCTAATGATTGAGAATTCACACCCCCTTTTTTCAAAATCTCATCTTCAAATGGGAGTGCTGGAAAAACTGCATTGTAGTCTCTTCTAAGCGCTTTGATCCTTGATCCTTTCCAAGCCCAAATCTGAGGACAAATCACTTGGTAGGTATTAAATCCAGCGGCCTTTGATCTTTTTGCAATTCTCATATTAAATCCAGGAAAATCAATGCATACCACCGCGTCAGGATTGAAAACTTCAATTTCCTTCCAACACTTTTTTAGGTTTTTTCTAATGGCTCCTAGATTTTTAATTACTTCAAGAAAGCCCATAAAAGCAAGTTCGCTATAGTACTTTGAAATATTCACACCAACGCTTGCCATTTCTTTACCTCCCCAACCTCGAATTTCAGCATCAGTTTGTGAAAGGATTTGGCGTGCGATTTGGCCTCCATAAACATCTCCTGACGCCTCACCAGCGATAATGAAAATTTTATGTTTTTTTGTTTGCATTTAGGCTATACCAGCTTGCATTTGAAACCAAATGATAATTGGAACTGAAGCTAAAATAATCATCATTATTCCTCTACAAAATTCCCACATTTCCTTCCTAAGAGCAAGATAGAATATCCCAATATTAAAAAGTGTACATACTGTAAGAATGCTATCACGGTACAAAAGCGACCTGCCTGCAATGTCTTTTATAAAATAACTAATGCTATCTCCATTGGTTGCAGACCAAGCCATTCCTAGGGCGAAAAAACCAATGACAATCCCCAGCGCTCCGGCTAGAATACCCCAATAAATTCTATTTAATTGGTACATCATTTTTCAGAGTTTAAATCCCAAGTATTTAGATCAGAAATGAAGTGATGCGCAGTGAGGTCAAACTGAGTCGGAACTACTGAAGCAAATCCTTTTGATAGAGCATACTCGTCTGTATCCTCTCCCTTATCTGGGTTTGTGAATTCGCCTTTAAGCCAAAAATAAATCTCCTTATTTGGAGCGACTCTCTCTTCGAAATCGTCTTTCCAATAACCAGCACTTTGCCTACAGACTTTAATTCCTTTAAAATACTTTTCGTCAACTTTTGGGATGTTTACGTTTAAGCAAACTCCTTTAGGTAAGCCTTTTTCTAAAACTTCTTGAGATATAGCTCTAGCTACTATTTTCGACACAGAAAAGTCGGCGTCTGGATGGTGATTTAAGAGTGAAAAACCAATAGACGGGATACTCTCAACTGCTCCTTCAACTGCGGCAGACATAGTGCCAGAGTAAATGACATTTATAGAACTGTTACTTCCGTGATTTATACCACTAATGAGCAAGTCTGGCTTCTTGTCTAAAATCTTGTAAATAGCGAGCTTAACACAATCTACTGGAGTTCCAGATGTGCTGTGCGCACTTACCCCATCAATAGGAAAATCGTGAGGACTAATCTTGAGAATGTCTCCAATTGTGACAGCGTGGCCCATTCCAGACTGCGGACTATCTGGAGCAACAACGTGTATATCTCCCAAATCTTTCACTGCCTCTACAAGAGCCTTTATGCCCTTGGAGGTTATCCCATCATCATTTATGACTAGTATCTGCTTACGCACGCTTGGGTATTCTTTTAAGTGCTTCTAATAGGAAATCCCAAAACTTAGCAACAGAACTAATCTGCACACATTCATCAGGACTGTGAGCTCCTCTTATGTTTGGCCCAAAAGATGCCATGTCCATTTCAGGGTAATTAGTTCCAAGTATTCCGCATTCTAATCCTGCGTGACAAGCAAGAACTCTAGGTTCTTCAGAGTACTTTTCTACGTAAAGAGATCTGAGCATTTCAACAGCGGCTGAAGAAGGGTTTGGAGTCCAACCTGGATAAGCACCTCCTTGCTCTGTGCTTAATCCTGCTAGTGCAAAAGCACCCTCAATAGATCTCGCGTGGTCCCATTTTTCTGAATCAACTGATGATCTGTTTAAGCATTGAATGTTTACAGATCCATTTGCCACTTCGACTCTGGCTAGGTTGTTAGAAGTTTGGACTAATCCTTCAATATCTGGACTCATTCTGTGAATCCCCACAGGGCAAGCCTGAATTGAGAGCAATAATGCGTTTTGGACTTCCTCAGGAAGAGCATTTTCGGGGAAGTCTGTTGGGTTAATGCTGATGTTTAAATCTGGATCTGTCACCTTGTATTCAGCTAGTAAATCTTTACTTGTTGAATTAATGGCGTTGTTCAATTCGTCAAGGTCTGCATTAGCAATAATTACAGTTGCTTGAGCTTCACGAGGAATTGCGTTTCTCAATCCACCTCCATTAATAGAACAAACCCTTAGGTCAACTGATTCAACAGCTTCTAGTAGAACTCTGTTTAACAGCTTATTTGCATTTGCAATTCCCTTGTGAATGTCCATTCCGCTATGACCGCCACTTCCTCCTTTTACAACAATATTGAATGCCGAATTGCCCTCAGAAACTGTATTCTCAACTTCATATGTTCCTGTAGATGTAAGATCAACTCCACCAGCACATCCAATGCTTATTTCATCGTCGTCCTCTGTGTCTAGGTTTAGGAGAATATCGGCGTTTAATAAACCTCCTTGAAGGCCTAATGCTCCAGTCATGCCAGTTTCCTCATCAATAGTAAATAGGGCTTCCAATTGTGGGTGAGCTATGTCTGAGCTTTCTAAAATTGCCATTATAGATGCAACGCCAATTCCGTTATCAGCTCCAAGTGTCGTGCCCTCAGCTCTAACCCAATCACCATCGACATACATTTTGATTCCTTCTGTCATGAAGTCAAAATCTGTGTCGTTGTTTTTTTGGCATACCATATCAACGTGGCTTTGAAGGACAACGGTTTGTTTATCCTCCATGCCTGGAGTGGCTGGTTTACGAATAATAATGTTATCTACTTGATCTTGTTCAACTTCCAGTCCTTTTTCTTTAGCCCAATCCACAATCCAAGCACAAACTTTTTCTTCGTGTTTTGATGGTCTGGGTATGCTATTTAAGTCGGCAAATCTGTTCCACAGATCGCTAGGATTTAGTTCTCTTACTTGTGATGACATTAGAGTCTTTTATTGTTCAATTTAGACCTCGCAAGTTAGGGATAGTTTGGGATAAATTTTTGGTTAATGAAATGTGGAAAAAGTCGAGTGTTTCCTGACGAAAATAGCTCTTTGCATTCTGTATCTTGTCATCTCCATGACAGAACAAGTTAGTTATACTGAAGATAATATTAAATCTCTCTCTTGGAAGGAGCATATTCGTATGCGTCCCGGTATGTATATCGGTAAGTTGGGAGATGGAAAGGATGCAGATGACGGTATCTATGTTCTACTCAAAGAGGTAGTAGATAATAGCATCGATGAACACATGATGGGAAATGGAAAAACCATCGAAGTGAAAATCAAGGATGGGGAAGTAAGAGTCAGAGACTACGGTCGTGGAATTCCACTTGGAAAAGTTGTAGACTGTGTTTCAAAAATCAATACAGGAGGTAAGTACGATTCTAGGGCATTTAAAAAATCTGTAGGTTTAAACGGTGTTGGTACTAAAGCTGTTAACGCATTATCTGCTGAATTTGCGGTTGAGAGTTTTAGAGAGTCTGAGGCCAAACGAGCTGAATTCTCTCTCGGTGAACTTACAGCAGATGTTCCGGTTGAAGCTACAAATAAACGCAACGGAACTAAGATTACTTTTAAGCCAGACCCTGAGATATTCAAGGGGTATAAGTACAGAATGGAGCATGTTGAAAAGCTCCTTTGGAATTATGTGTACTTAAATACTGGCTTGTCGATTTACCTAAACGGTGAAAAGTTTAAAAGTGAAAATGGTTTAAGGGATCTTCTTGAAACCACTATGGATGGAAATCCTCGCTACCCAATTATTCATTTAAATAACGATGATATTGAAGTAGCGATTACCCACTCAGATGCATATGGTGAGGACATACAAAGTTTCGTAAACGGTCAATACACTCCACAAGGGGGAACACACCAAGCTGCATTTAGGGAAGCGTATGTTAGAGTTGTTAGAGATTTCTTTGGGAAGGATTATGACACGGGAGATGTGAGATCAGGAATTGTTTGCGCCGTTGCTATAAAAGTTGAAGAGCCAGTATTTGAATCCCAAACAAAGACCAAGCTTGGTTCAACAGACATCGGTCCTAAAGGCCCAACTCTTAAGACTTTTATGTTTGATTTTCTCAAAAGAGAATTAGACAATTTCCTTCATAGAAATCCAGAAACTGCACAGGCTCTACAGGCAAGAATTATTCAAAGTGAAAGGGAGAGGAAGGACCTGGCTGGGATTAAAAAGCTTGCTAGAGCTAGAGCAAAGAAGGCCTCTCTTCACAATAAAAAGCTCAGAGATTGTAGAGTTCACTTAAGTGATAAAAAGGATAGAAACGAGGATTCAACGCTTTTCATAACGGAGGGTGATTCTGCTTCAGGTTCTATTACAAAGGCAAGAGATGTTGTTTCTCAAGCTGTGTTTTCACTTAAAGGTAAACCACTCAACTGTCATGGTTTAACTAAGAAAGTAGTTTATCAAAATGAAGAATTCAATCTGTTGCAAGCTGCATTAAATATAGAGGACGGTTTAGATGGATTGAGGTACAACAAGGTTGTGATTGCAACGGATGCAGATGTTGATGGTATGCATATCAGGTTGCTACTGATTACATTCTTCCTTCAATTCTTTCCAGATTTAGTTAAACGTGGACATTTATACGTTCTCCAGACTCCACTGTTTAGAGTTAGAAATAAAAAGGAGACCATCTACTGTTATGACGATGAGGAAAAGAAGGCAGCCATGGTCAAAATTGGTGCAAGGGCAGAAATAACTCGATTTAAGGGTCTTGGTGAGATTAGTCCAGACGAATTCTCACACTTTATTGGCGAGGAAATGAGGATTGATCCTGTTGTCGTTGGAAGAGAAGCAAATGTTCAGGATATGCTTAGCTTCTTTATGGGAAAAAATACACCAGATAGACAAAAATTCATCATTGACAATCTTAGAGTTGAAAAGGATGATATAGACAAAAAGGAAGAAGTTGAAGATTTAGCCGTTTAAGAATTGAGGAATGATTGAAAACGAACACGAAGAAGAGCTAGAAAGAGATGATGAATTCTCACATGGTGAGGATGGAGGTTCTATAGACGAGCTTGATCACGTTGTTGCTGTAAGAGGGATGTATAACAATTATTTCCTCGACTATGCTTCATACGTAATACTTGAAAGGGCTGTACCTCATCAATACGATGGGTTGAAACCAGTGCAAAGAAGGATTCTTCACTCATTAAATGAAATGGATGATGGACGTTTCCACAAAGTGGCTAACGTTATTGGTAATACTATGAAGTATCACCCCCATGGAGATGCGAGTATTGGTGATGCTATGGTGCAAATAGGCCAAAAGGATCTCTTGTTAGATTGTCAAGGAAACTGGGGAAACATCCTAACTGGCGATAGAGCGGCTGCACCTCGTTACATAGAGGTTAGGTTGAGCAAATTTGCCAATACAGTTTTATTCAATAAGAAAACTACAAATTGGCTAGCTTCATATGATGGAAGAAACCAAGAGCCAGAGACTGAGCCTGTAAAGTTCCCATTATTACTGGCTCAGGGAGTAGAGGGTATTGCTGTAGGTTTGGCCTGTAAGATTCTACCACATAATTTTCACGATTTAATAGATGCAAGTATTGCCACTCTTCAAGGAAAGAGATTCAAACTTGTTCCAGACTTCCCTACAGGAGGTATGGCAGATGTGGAACAATATAATGACGGAATAAGAGGTGGAAAGATTAGAGTAAGAGCAAGAATAGAAAAGGAGAATAATAAAACTCTCGTAGTTAAAGAAGTTCCCTATGGAGTAACCACTAGCTCACTAATTGATAGCATACTTAAGGCTAACGAAAAGGGTAAAATCAAGGTTAAGAGAGTAGAGGATAACACTGCAAATGAAGTTGAGGTAGTTGTTCACTTGGCAAATAATGTCAGTCCAGATAAGATGATGGACGCGCTTTATGCCTTTACAGATTGTGAGGTTAGTTTATCGCCTAACTCATGTGTGATTTTAGATGATAAACCTCAGTTTTTAGGAGTTAGTGAGATTTTAAGAACTTCAGCAGAAAGGACTAAGTACTTATTGCAAAGAGAGCTTGAAATTGAGCTTGGTGAACTTCAAGAGACTTGGCATTTTGCGTCATTGGAAAAGATCTTTATCGAGAAAAGAATCTATAGAGAAATTGAGGAGTGTGAAACTTGGGAAGCAATCATTGAAACAATTCATGCTGGGTTGAAACCTCATATAAAGCATTTATTGAGGGAGGTTACTGATGACGATGTTGCTAGGCTAACTGAAATTAAGATTAAGAGAATCTCAAAGTTTGATTCTTTTAAAGCCGATGAAAAGATTTCTGGGCTTGAGGCTGATATGGAGCAGGTGAAATACAATTTGGCACATCTAACAGAGTATGCTGTTAATTGGTTTAAAATGCTTAAAAAGAAGTTTGGCGAGGGAAGAGAGAGGAAAACTGAGTTAAGGACGTTTGACACGATTGATAGGTCTAAAGCAGCAGTTAAAAACGCTAAGCTTTATGTAAATGCTGAAGAAGGATTTGTTGGCACAGGTCTTAAGAGAGGAGAGGGTGAATACGTTTGTGATTGTTCTGATATTGACGATATAATTGTCTTTAGAAGGGACGGTGTTATGCAAGTAAGCAAGGTAACTTCAAAGGCATTCTTTGGTAAGGATATAATCCACGTTGCGGTTTGGAAGAGGGGAGATACAAGGACAACTTATAATTTGGTTTACCTAGACGGTGCCTCTGGGAGAAGCATGGTTAAGAGATTCAATGTAAAGTCGATCACTAGGGATAAAGAGTACTTTGTGACTAAGGGAACTCCTAAATCTAAAATTCACTATTTCTCTGCAAATAGAAATGGAGAGGCAGAAGTAATTACAGTTCTTCTTAGAAAAAGCCAAAGACTTAAAAAGCTAAAGATCGACATGAATTTTGCCGACATTAGCATCAAAGGAAGAGCTTCTGGAGGAAACATCGTAACGAAATTTCCGGTTAAGCGTATAGAACTAAAAGAAAGTGGAGTTTCAACTCTTGGCGCTAGAAAAGTATGGTATGATGAAACAGTTAGAAGGCTAAATGGAGAAGGAAGAGGTAAGTTCCTAGGAGACTTCCATGCTGATGATAAGATTATGGCTATTCACTTAGACGGAGTATATGTATTAACTGGGTTTGACTTTAGTACACATTTCGACGATAAAATGATTAGCGTTGAAAAGTGGGATTCTGAAAGGCCCATGTCAGTAATTTATTACGATGGTGAAAAAGAGGAGTGGTTTGTAAAGAGATTCTTGCCTGAAGCATCAACGAAACCAGTTTGTTTTATAACCGAACACGAATCTTCAAGATTAGGTTTTGCTACGTCTCTATACCACCCGCAAGCTAGAATTAAATACAATAAGAGGTTTAAGCAGACTAGAGATAGAGAAGATGACGTGATTGATGTAAAAGGGTTTATCGCAGTTAAAGGAGTTAAAGCTCTTGGTAATAAACTAAGCTCTTTACCTGTAACTGAGGTTCTTCTAGAACCTGCAAACATTGAACTTGAAGAAGCTACTGCAGCAGAAATCTTGCAAGCAAATGCAGCTGATGAAGCTTTGATTGAAGAGCCAAATGTAGAAGAAGTGTCTACATCTGAAGAACCGAGTAAGGCAGTTCAATCTAATGAAGAGGAAAACCCATCACAGCCTATTGATTTAGGTCCTGAACCTCCTGTTTCAGACGATGGGCAAGCTAGTTTGTTTTGATTAGGGGAAAAGGACCTTGGCCAGTTGGAAATAGCGAGGCTGAGGTAAGAAAGTGGTTTATTTCTAGGATTTCGGATTCAATAGAAGAGTCTGAACTCTTACCATTAACCAATCTATGTCTTGATCACATTAGTGAAAAGACTAAGGGCCAAAGATTAATTGAAGACTACAAGTATCCAGAATCACAACTTGATAGGCTTTCAGTCATTGCTGATGAAATAAAAAGAGGTAGGCCTATTCAATATGTTTTAGGTATAATTCAATTTTGCAACCTACAAATTTCAATAAAGGAGGGTGCGTTAATCCCAAGGCCAGAAACTGAAGAGTTAGTTCAAAGAGTAAATGCTGAATTAGGTAGTGGGTTTAATGGTAAAATTGCAGACATTGGTACTGGATCAGGGTGTATTGCGCTTGCTTTAAAGGAGTCTAATCCACTTGCTGAAGTTATTGGATTTGATGTGTGTGAATCAGCGCTATCTATTGCAAAACTAAATGGCCAAAACCTATGCCTAGGAGTTGAGTTTGTGCAATTAAATGCATTGAATGAAACGCCTTCTCAGTCCTTTAATGTTATCGTATCAAACCCACCTTATATACCATGGTCTGAAGAGCAGACGTTAGAAAAAAGAGTTAGAGATTTTGAGCCGTCAATAGCTTTGTTTGTCGAAGATGATCCACTTGTTTTTTACAAGAGAATTCTTGAATTATGTACTTCTGGAGTATTGCTTAAAGGAGGTCTTTTGGCTCTTGAATGTCACAGGGATTACGCAGAAAAAATTTCCAAATTCATTGAGTCAAAGGATGTCTTTGAAAAAGTAGAGTTAGTCTATGATTTTCAAGGAGTTCCAAGGCACGTTATTTCAAATAATTTCCTATATTAAGTGTAGAAAGTATGTCGGCTGAATCCCAAAATATTGAGTCTAGAATCCTAGAATTAAGAGAGCAACTTCACTCTCATAATCACTTGTATTACAATACAGCTTCTCCTGTGATAAGTGATAGAGAATTCGACGAATTGATGAAGGAGTTAGAGGATCTAGAAAGACTTTATCCTCAGTTTAACGATCCTCTTTCACCAACTAAGCGCCCAGGTGGAGAACCTGTTGATGGTTTTGAAAAAGTGAAGCACGATTATCCAATGCTATCCCTATCAAACACGTATAACTCTAGCGAGGTAGAAGAGTGGATGACAAGGCTTGATAAGACTCTTGAAGGAGAAGAGGTGTCTTATGTCATGGAACTCAAATACGATGGTGTCGCTATAAGCTTGATTTACGAAAATGGAAGGCTTTTAAAAGGGGTGACCAGGGGTGATGGTGTAACGGGCGAGGATGTTACATCTAATGTGAAGACAATCAGGACAATACCGCTTGTATTAAAAGACGGCGCACCAAATAAACTTGAGATTAGAGGAGAGATTTTTTACCCTTTTGAGGATTTTGAAAGGCTCAATAAAGAAAGAGAGGAATGTGGTGAGCCAAGGTTTGCAAATCCTAGAAACACGGCAGCTGGATCACTGAAAATGCAGGATAGTAGACTTGTTGCTTCTAGGAAGTTAGATTGTATGATGTACTCGGTAATGGATCCAATAGGGGTTGATTCTCATAGTAAGGCGGTAATTAAGGCCTCTGAACTGGGTTTTAAAACTCCAGATTCAGAAGCCCAAATGATAGCAACATCTTTTGACTCACAGGGAGTTATGAAATTCATTGAGTATTGGGATACAGAGAGACATAATCTTCCTTTTGCGATAGACGGTGTAGTAATAAAGGTTGATAAATACGATCAACAGGAAAGACTTGGAATGACTTCTAAAAGCCCTAGATGGGCTATTTCTTATAAGTTCGAAACGGAAAGAGTTTTGACCAAGTTGTTAGAGGTTACATATCAGGTAGGAAGAACAGGAGCAATTACTCCTGTTGCAAATCTTGAGCCAGTACAGTTAGGTGGAACTACTGTAAAGCGAGCGTCTCTCCATAATGCAGACCAAATAGCAAAGCTTGATCTTCACTCTGAGGACATGGTGTACGTTGAAAAAGGAGGAGAGATAATACCAAAAATAGTTGATGTTGATAAGGCATCAAGGGAAGGAACAATGAGTTTGTTTGGCCGTATTGAATTTCCAATAGCTTGTCCAGAGTGTTACACTGAATTAAAGAGGGAGGAAGGCGAAGCAGCTCATTACTGCCCCAACAAGGACGGTTGCCCTCCTCAAATTTCTGGGCGCATCATTCACTTTATTGGTAGAAAGAGTATGAATATTGAGGGTTTGGGCTCAGAAACAGTAGTTCAGCTTGTTGAAGCGGGGTTGATAGAAGATCCAAGCTCTCTTTACGAACTTCAATACGATCAACTTATTCCATTAGAAAGAATGGCAGATAAGAGTGTGCAAAAACTTTTAGATGGGATTGACAGCTCAAAACAAATTCCATTTGAAAGGGTGTTATTTGCTTTGGGAATTCGATTCGTTGGTGAAACTGTTGCAAAAAAACTGGCCAAATCGTTTGGCTCTATTGATGCCTTAATGTCAGCATCGAAAGAGGAGCTTGAAGAGGTGGACGAAATAGGCGAAAGAATTTCAGTGAGTTTGCAGGAATACTTTGCAGATGAGGGAAATGTGAGGATGGTGGAAAAGCTGAAGGGGTTTGGCCTACAAATGGAAAAAATAGAAGAGGAGGGAGCAACAGAGAAGCTAGCAGGCCTGTCAATTGTTGTCAGTGGCGTTTTTCAAATTCACGATAGAAATGAAATTAAAAAACTCATTGAGTTAAATGGCGGTAAGGTGAGTTCTTCAATTTCCAAGAAGACCTCCTTTATTGTGGCTGGTGATAAAATGGGGCCAAGTAAAAAGGAGAAGGCAGAAAAGTTTGGGGTAGAGATTATTTCAGAGCAAGGCCTGCTGGATAAGCTTTAATCTGTTACAATTTTTAAGGGGCCAAAATATTCCCCCTCAATCACTTCAATACAATCGTAACGATATTTTACATCTAAATAGTAAGTGCCGCTGCTAAGATTAACTCCATTTATGTTGAGTCCATCCCATTCTACTTTAGCACCATAGTTATCATAGGCCAAATTTCCCCATCTGTCTCTTACTTTAAATTGCCAGATATCTAGAACGTCAAGTGGGTTGATATCTTGCAAGCTTGGCTCGGTAAACAAAGGCTTAAAGTGAGAATTATATGCGTCTCCATTTGGCGAGAATATGTTAGGAATAACCATTGATTCTATGTCAATGAATGCGTATTGGTCTTGGCTTACAATTGCAGTGTTGCTTGAATTAGGCGATACAGTGCTCGTAGAGCAACCATTTTCCTCAAATGTTACTGTTAGTGCAAACTCTCCTTCTGAAGTAGTTGTTGGTTCTAATAATGTTGAATCTTCAAGAGATCCTGAAATTGATTCCCATGAAATAATATTTGTGTATCCAGGGGGTGAAATTTCTGTTCCTTGAATTTGAACTGATGTAGTTTCACATGAAATTTCTTCATTAGCAATACCTAGAGAAATTTCAGGGTATGTATAGTCTTCCGTTATATCAACTGAATTAGTAGAGGAGCAGTCGTTGTTTGGGTTTGTGACAGTGAGATTGTATGTTCCGTCGCTTATTACTGTTGGATTAGCGATAAATGTAGAACCAAAGAATTGGCCATTTGTAGTTGACCAAACAAATAAGGCATCTTCTCCATCTGAGCTTCCCTGTAACTCGTTGCTTGATTCATAACAATTAAGTTGAAAAGATTCGCCTGTATTTGCTGAATAAGTTAGTGTGTCAACAATAACTTCAAATGTGTCTTCACTTGAACAATTACCATCAATTGAGGTGGCAGTCGCCATGTAAATTCCAGATCCAAATGCGTCTGCCGTGTAATTGGTAATATTCGAAAGTTCATTACCCTCAATATTTTCCCAATCAATAAGTGCATCGGGATAATTTGTGTATGCAATTAAATTAACTTCAGAATTCTCGCAAGTGATTGTTGGATTGTCGGAGATTATCTCCACTTCAATGGGTTCAACAGTAACCTCTATAGTAGTCGATTCGCTAAATCCACAAAAGCTGGTATATGACACAGTATATATTGTTGTTGATGGAGGTGATGCAATTGGGTTGTACACTGTTGGGTCGTCTAAAAAATCAATTGGTGTCCAATTGTATTCTCCATAAATATTTCCACCTGCAATTAATTGAGTGGAATCTCCAGGACAAATTCCAATATTACCAGAAGGGTTAACATTGTCATAAAGGCAAACACTGTGGACATTATTTAATCCACCTGTAGATGCAGTAAACCCCCACCAAACCATACTTTCTCCATCGAAAATATCTCCAATTAAATCAATGTTGGCAGAAAGTCTGAATAGGCAGTTAAAATAAACTCTTATTTCCTGTGATACTGGATCCCATGTAATTCTAATTGCATGATCTTCGCCGTTTTCAATATTACTGTTAAATAATGCAGCTTGGATCGGTCCAGCCAAAGAAGAAGAGGTATTGTGATTTGAATTTCCATCTCTATGAATCCCAATGTGGTCAGCATCCATATCTCCAAGATTTTCATTTTTGAAGGTGTCAAATTCTATGCCTAATCCTGGGTCAATATTTCCAAAACCAATATCTTCTCCAATTTGACCTTCAATTGTTGCACTCTCATTTTGTAATACAAACATCATTCCGTCTGCACCCTGATCATTATCTCCAAAATTCATTTTAAATTGAAGTTCAAAAGGGAGGTTTAAGTTTATTTGATTTTCATGCCAAATAGTAGAAAGCTGATTATTTTCAGATTCGGTTAATAGATAGCAACTGTTGCCTAGATAATATCCATCACCTTGTAAGTTGAATTNCGCAAATACAAAAGTTTTGCAAACTATAATATTACATAAGATTAAGAGAAATCTTTTCACGATGCCGAAAGTTACTTAATCTAAAAGTTAAGATGAAGTTTAAGGTTAATTCTTCTTCCAGTTAGGAAGTTTGGGATTGCATACATTCGACCATTAACATCTTCAACCCAAGTATGACTTATTGTGTTGTTAATTCCAAGTATATTAAAAACCTCAATTGCTATATATCCCTTTGAAAAATCTTTAGAAAAACCCAAATCAACCCTTCTGTAAGATGGTGTTCTGAGAATATCTTGATATCTGTTTTGACTTGGTGGACCATATGGTAAACCAGTTCCAAAGAACAGAGATAATAGGACTTTATAATCAGGGTTTCTTGGCATTTCATCTTGGAATAATAAGCTGACGCTCAACCTTTGGTCACTTGGTCTAGGGATAGCACCTGGATAAATAGTGGTTGAATCTGTAGCTACATTGTTCCATGTGTATCCAGGGATTATTAATACTGTGTCAGAGTTGTAGTATTCAACATAGCTATCGTTATTTAAATCTTCCATTGCTTTTAATGCACTAATTCTCATCCAACTTTGAATTCCATCAATGAATTCCCCATTCAGCATTATATCTACACCAGTTGCAAAGCCAGAAGAATTATTGGTTCCAAAATATCTCTGCCTAACATTTTCAACTTTATAGGGAATAATTTGGTTGAGGCCTTTGTAGTATATCTCACCAACAAATTTAAATGGCCTTGTGAACATTTCAAATTCATGATTAACTCCAGCTACAGCGTGTATAGATCTTTGAGGTAGGATATCTTGATTTACTTCTCCATTTTGCCTTCTCATCTCTCTGTAGAATGGAGGTTGCCAATACCAACCTCCACTAATATTCCAAATAGTTTTAGGTTTTTTATTTGAACTGTAACTAAAGTAACCCCTGGGTCCACCTACTAGATGAGTCCTCTTTGTGTCTGTGCTTACATCAGCATTTAGAGTCCATAGGTGTCCTCTAAATCCCATATGTGAATTTATCTCACCACGTCTAGTCTTAATTGTCCAGGTGTCTTGGAAGTAAGCAGTGACTCTGTCTGACATCACATTGTTTTCCGCATTTAGTACATCCTGAATTATTAGAGGTTGATCAAATGTGACTAATGAATCAGGAATAGGAATCCCAATACTATCTTGAGGGTGAGGAGTTAAGAATCCAGCAGAATCAACAAAAGCCCATTCGCTTAAGTCGTCATTGATTATTTCTTTTTGAAACTTAACTCCATATTCAAAAAAGTGTCCGGATTTTTCAATATTGTATGACCCTTTCAAAGCTGATGATACAACAGTTGCATTTAGTTGATTTCTTGCGTGATTGAAAAAGCCGCCGATACCTAAGTTACCAGCACTTTCCCCAAAATCATCAGATCCAGGATCTAATTCTAATTCGTCGAGTCTGTAAGCACCGATTATATCAAAGGTTTCTCTTTCGACAGTTCTAAATACTGAATTAATTAATCGAATTCTACTGTTTTCAGTAGCTCGTTCAAACGCGAGAGCGCTAAAACCAGTTTGGAACGACGTATTTTCTTTTCCTTCAAATGCTATATTTAATCTTATGGCATTATTAATTGTACCTATGTCTGTTTGTCTGCTTTTAGGTATGAACTGATAGTTATTTTCACCATAAACACTTAGTAATTGAACCTCCCAAGGGCCGTGTCCGTCAGGGTTCCAAGTAATATAGGTTTGGGCATCTAAGTAAGTTGGTGAATATTCTCCAGTTTCATCTAATGATCCTAAGACATATGAGTTGTTCCTATACCTGACACCCGAATTTATTCTTATTGTTTTGCTTTTGTTAATGCCATCGTGCTGTATCTGCGCTCCAAGCATTGATGCGATGATAGTCGTAGAACGTTCTTGGGGTTTTCTATAGTGAATGTCTAAAACAGAGCTCATTTTGTCACCATACTTACTTTCAAAACCTCCAGCACTAAAATTAATTCTGTCAACCATATCGGGGTTTGGGAATGATAGACCCTCTTGTTGTCCAGATCTAGTTAAAAAGGGCCTATAAACTTCAATATCATTTACATAAACTAAGTTTTCGTCAAAACTTCCGCCTCTTACGTTATATGAACTACTAAGCTCGCTAGTAAAATNCACAGGAGCTTGTAGTAATACATCTTCAATAGTTCCTCTGGGAGTTGGGATTTTAGCAGCAACCCTTGGATCTATTCTTCTTAAAGTAGAATTTTTTTCACTTTGACTTATTACATATGCTTCTCCAATTTTTACAGTGCTCTCAAGAATTATGTTAAGAAATAGATTGGTTGATGAGTCAAATTCAATCTGTACTTCTTTTGTTGTAAATCCAACCATTGAGCACTTCATAGTCCAAGGTCNTGAGTGTGGGAGTTGAAGATTGAATTTTCCATTGATATCTGCAGAAGTACCAAATCTAGGATTCTCCATCATATAAATAGATGCCCCAGGAAGTTGTTCGTTGTTATCTCCTTTAATTACTCCAGAAATGGAATGTGTTAGNTGTGTTTGGGCTTGGAAATAAGAAAATGGAAAAAAGATAAATATGCGCGTGAAAAGGGCAATTAATAAGGGTTTTGCATATGTTTTAGCCTGTATCACTGCTTCCTAAAGTCTCCGTTTTTTAATGCCTGAATAAATCGGGCCCATGCAATAGGGTTTAAAATATTTGTAGTTGGATATCCTCCGTAATCACTCTCAAATGCCATCTGTCTTAACAACTCTGACGAAGAAGCCTGCCCGTCCATCCCAATGTCTACTAGTCTGTCATATACGTCGAAAGGATCAATAGCTTGATTACCTAAGGTCATACTACCGTCTTGAAGCCCGAGCGCGATAAACTCTTGTTTAAATCTCTCTCTTGATGGCCAAGGATAAATCAAAGCATCGTTTATCATAACTGTATCCCTTGACATTGCTTGGACAATGCTTATTCTGTTTTTTTCACCACTTTCCTCAATCACTATTTGCCTTGTGAGATATCCAGTACTTGAAAATTGTATAGTATCACCCTCAAGTGCTGGGAGGCTAAAGAATCCATTTACGTCAGTCATAGCGCCTCTTTGATCTCTCGCTCTATAGACAGTTGCGTAGGGTAGAGGCGTAAGAGAATCGCCTGTCACAACAAGGCCACTTACCTGAACTACAACTTCTTCAATCGAATCATTTGCGCAAATTGTACTCTTTGATTTGTGATGTAAATTGTTATAGGTAAAGGAATAAAGTCCAAACATACTCAGTGCAAGCATATATGTTAGTCGACTGATTTTCATTTAATCCAAATTAAGCTTGCGCGGTCTTAAACTCACTAGTCGTATGGAAAGTGATTTCAGGAAAGTTATCCATCTCCATCTTTAATAAGAATGGNGAAGGNGCNAGNTAGACCTCGTTACCATCCTTNTCTCTTACAATGTCGTTAGCTTTGATTTTACGNAATTCTCCAAGTTTAGCTTCNTTATCGGAAACTANCCAGCAGGCCTTGTGGTANGGTTTGGCCTGGAATTCACATTTTGCTCCGTATTCGTGTTCCAATCTGTACTGAATTACTTCAAATTGCAGTTCACCAACGGTTCCAACTATTTTTCTATTGCCCGCTTCGCGAATAAATAATTGAGCTACTCCCTCATCAGTAAGTTGCTTGATGCCCTTTTCAAGCTGCTTGCTCTTCATAGGATCTTTATTAATGAGCTCCTTGAATATTTCTGGACTGAAACTTGGTATTCCTCTGAATTGAAGGTCTTCGCCTTCNGTTAGAGTATCACCTATTTTGAAGTTTCCAGTATCGTATAAACCAACTACGTCACCCGGCCAAGCTTCCTCAACTACGCTTTTGTCTTGAGCAAGGAAGGTAGCAGGGTTTGCAAACTTCAATTTCTTGTCTAATCTAGTGTGTTTGTAAAACGTGTTTCTAGCAAACTTTCCAGAGCAAATTCTAAGGAAGGCAATTCTATCTCTATGTCGAGGATCTATATTCGCGTGTATCTTGAATATAAACCCCGTAAATAACTCTTCTTCAGGACTTACAGTTCTCGTACTAGTTTCAGATGGTTTTGGTTCAGGTGCAATCTTAATGAAGGTGTCGAGCATCTCTTGTATCCCAAAATTATTCACAGCACTTCCAAAGAAAACGGGTGCAATTTCTGCATCTAAATACGGTGCTGCATCCCATTTGTCATAGACCCCATCAATTAGTTCTACATCCTCTCTCAGTTGATCAGAATGCTCGCCAACTAATTCGTCTAAAAGTGGGTCATCGAGGTTTTTAATATCTACTACATCCTCAGTAATTTTTGTCTTATTGCTTTGGAATAATCTGACGTTGTGATCAAATAAATTGTACACACCTTGAAATGATGCACCTCCGCTTATAGGCCAACTAAGAGGCCTAACCTTAATGTCAAGTTTTTCTTCCAGCTCATCAAGCAGGTCAAAAGGATCCTGTCCTTCAAGGTCGAGCTTGTTTACGAATACTATCACTGGAGTTTTGCGCATTCGGCAAACTTCCATAAGACGTTCTGTTTGAGCTTCGACACCTTTAACACAATCAATAACAAGAATAACACTATCTACAGCGGTTAA
>PBEE01000024.1:0-27390 GCA_002717605.1 Crocinitomicaceae bacterium
TAAAATCACAACCATGAGACTTATATGTACTGCTTTAGCTTGTTTGATTAGTGTGAATGTTTTTGGGCAAACATGGGAACAAACATATCCATCTTTTATGTGGTCAGGTATATCAATTGATCAAACAAGTGATGGCGGTTTTATTACAGGGAAAAAAAATGAAAATGGAGATTATTGTTTATTGAAAATAAATAACCTGGGTGAAGAAGAATGGTCACTTGCATTACCCATCTCTAATCCTTCAGGGAATCCTTTATGGTGGCCTGGTGGTATGCAAATTGAAGTTACTGATAATGGTGATTTTATCTGCTTTTTGATTGGAGAGAATAATATTTTTAATGTGAGTATAGATGGAACGTTAATTTCATCAACGAACATACCCTTTATGCCAAAATCAATGAACAAAACCAATGATGGAAATATCATTATAGTTGGAGAAAATGGCATTATTAAAATTAATAATAGTCTAGAAGTTCTATGGTATCAGATTTATAGTCCAGAATTAAGTTTAAAATCCATTTACCCCTTGTCTAATGAAGGGTTTATTGTTTACGGTAACATGGATGTTGGAAAATGGTCGGAAGATATAATTTTAATGAAAATAGATGCTTTTGGAAATGAAGTATGGAGTCAAACAAATGGTCAAATTGCTATTTATGATTGGGGTGGTGGTGATAAAATAATTCAGTTGTTTAATAATTCCTTTGTGTATATTTCAGGATACGATGTTGGAAAAGATCCAAATGTAAATTCTGACATAATAAACATTGACGAAAGCGGACAAGAATTATGGATTGAAATAGATAATTTAAATGCTTTTAATTCATTAGCTTCAACAACAGATAATGGTTTTGTTGCAGTTGGATACCAAAGTTCAAATGATCCATTTTGGGACTGGTACGGAGATTTAATTGTTTCAAAGTTTGATTTTAATGGAAACCAAGAGTGGGTACAAACATTTGGAGGTGAAAATACTGATTGGGGTCATTTTGTTAATCAAACAAATGATGGCGGATACATTATAAGTGGACTCAAGGAGGTAATTCATGAGGCAGAATATGAGCAATACATAATCAAATTAAATGCAGATGGAACACTATCATCTGAATTCACTATCCCAACCCCATCTTCAAAAAGGCTTCAAAAAGTAGTTGACGCTTTAGGACGTGAAGTCAATCACATACCCAACCAAATCCTCTTCAACATCTATGATGATGGTTCAGTTGAGAAGAAGTTTGTTGTTGAGTAAATTGTGAGTCTAAAATCACAAACCATGAGACTTCTATTTACTGCTTTAGTTTGTTTAATGTGTATTAATGTGGTTGGCCAAACCATCGAGATTAAAGTTGAAGAGATGTTTAGTAAGNCTGATTACTTAGCAATTAATCAAAATAGTGATGTTTTAAATTTAGTCGGTACAATTAACGCCTGTTTTCAACGTGAGGGTTTTAATGTGGTCAATGTTAATTGGGCTAGACAGGCACTACAAAAGCCCAAGCCAAAAGCTAACATTCAAATAACAGCTCTTGAGGTCTTTAATTTAATAGAAAGGAGTTCGTCAGTTGATCCAAGTTTACGAACCATAAAAAGAACTAAGCTAATACGCTTAGCAAAAGACGCTGGCATCGGTAAGGGTATAAAAACAATTATTGAAAAAGGAATAGAAGAATGTATTTCACAAGGGGCATTAGTTGTTCTTCCAAAAAAAATAATAGCTATTTCTAATACACGTAAACCGCCTTTTGTTGAAGAAATAATCGAAGAGGAATGGAAGCAACCAATTATATATGAATTCACGTTTAATTATGTTTACCGTGATTCTTTTTCATGTGGCAGAACCATAAAAGAGCTGTATGCTTCATTGAACGATATGTCAGATGGAACTCAGCTTGCTAGTATTAGGTTTGAACAACCCGCACTATCATCAATGTGCAAACAGGAAATAATTAATAAATCTATTTCCAAACTCATGTCCAAAAACCATCATGAATTTAAGTTTCAAAAAAGCCCAAACTATATTGATTTAAAATCAATTGCCATTCTCGGTAAAGATGGTCAAGATTGTAGGGGAAAAACATCGCAAGATTTAGCCAATGACTTTTCCTCTGGTATACTTCAGTTATATAATGTTGTTGATAGATCAAATTTAGACTTATTTATTGAAGAGCAAAGAAATTCGATGTCAGGGCTTTTTGAAGATTCAGATTATATTGAAGCTGGAAGATTAGCGGGTGCTGAAGGAATTGTATTCATATCAGCTACTTGCATTAATAAACATTCAGAAATAGATATTACACTTTCAGATACTAGTTCGGGTTCAATCCAATGGTCAATACACTCTGAAAACATAGATCCTCATGAGCTTGCTGAAAGACTAATCATTTCTATGACAGAATAGATGTTAGATTAAACTATCTCTTTGCTCTAATGATTTAAATTCAGTCGCTGCAGGACTGAGGGCATGTACACCATGCGTCACTTGGCATACAGTCAGGAGTACACGGGCAAACCACTGATGGAGGGTATATTATTACTGGATCTACAAAGTCTTATGGAGCTGGGAATTATGACGTCTATCTAATTAAAACGGATGGTAATGGAGAAGAACAGTGGAGTAGAACTTTTGGAGGAACANGTGATGATATTGGTTTATCCGTTCAACAAACCACTGACGGAGGGTATATCATTACAGGATGGACAGATTCTTTTGGAGATGAGGATAATGATATTTATCTAATTAAAACAGATGGCAATGGAATTGAACAATGGAGCCAAACATTTGGTGGACCATATGGNGATGCTGGCTCTTCCGTTCAACAAACCACTGACGGAGGATACATTATTACAGGAGGTGGTTTAGATGGTAATGTCTACCTCATCAAAACTGACTCAGAAGGCACACTATCATCTGAATTCACCATACCAACCCCATCTCCACGAAAGCTTGACAAAGTAGTTGATGCTTTAGGAAGAGAAACCAACCACACAACTAATCAAATCCTCTTCCACATCTATGATGATGGGTCAGTAGAGAAGAAGTTTATTTTAAGAGACGATCTATAAATTGACCAATTCCGTAAAAAAGACCGTTTACAATTGTAAACGGTCTCAATTAATGTCATTTGACCGATGTAAAGTGCTAGTCCCCTTGCTACTTTTAGTTCAGTAGAAACAAGTAAACCCTATGAAACTAATTATGAAGTAAAGCAAGGATTTATCCAGCTTTCTTATAATTTTCATATTTATTAATTAATTCTAAAATAGATTGGTCTGTAATTGATGATCTATCTTCAATAACAACGACTCTAAACGTGTCGAAGGAAGGATAATCTGGAATTATGAAGTCACTATCAGCCCAGAGGACAGTAACTAAACCTTCCTGAAATGAATACGTCACACTAGAGAAATAATCTGTTCCGTAAACTTCAGTGTAAGGCAATGCTACCCATTCTGTAGAATCCCATTCAGAATTGGACATGTACACTAAAACAGCACCATTATTGACTACAGAGGATGTAATTGAAGGAATACTCAAATTGACAGAATAAAAACCTATACCACCACCGGAATCATTAAGTTCCCATACTACATCAATCGAATTAGTACCTGTTGTATTATCAGGAACAGGTTCAGGATCAGGATGTGTATGGTCATTTTTTGCGCAACCAATAAATAAAAGTGACATAAACAAGAAGCTGAAAAAATTTTTCATAGCGATAGAATATTTTATTTGTAAATAATGTGTATTTGTTAGGATGATATTACTCCAATGGAGCCGTATTGCAATATATACTAACAAACTTGTTATTTATAAGAAACAATATTAGTTTTTCTTCTAGACTGAACCATCATCATAGATGAGATTTAAATATTTATTGTTGGAAATAAATAATTTTTAATATCAATGACCCAATAATCTTTTGCATTACTTAATGAGACTTTGTGTGTAGCACAAGGAAACTCATCATCGGGAGTTTCTAGAATAGTAATAGTAAATCCTTCATCTTCAAATTTACTGATGTCATCATCGGTAACATTGTAACAAACGATACAATCAATATCATTTGTATATTTTATTTGCTTTGCCAAGTCTGGTAAAAGATTTCTCAATTTTGACTTAAATTCAATAATAGCAGGCAGTTTGTCATCTGTAGAGTTTTCGACATAAGCGTACAAATCATATGTTTCCTTATAGCCAGAAATTATTGGAATGATTCCAGTTAATGTCCCATTACCTATAAGCTCATAAAAAATTGCTGCGACTGAAGCTTCTTGATTTTCTGGTGATTTGACAAATTTTGATTTATCAGATCCAAGCTCATATAAATCTGTTATTTCACTGAAAACTTTAACTTTATTAAAGTGTTGACTGAATCCTGTGGAAGTCCCTGAAATATATCTAGTTATTGTTTTTAATAAAAAATTAAATTCTGTTTTTGCAAACTCTTTAATTTTTCTTGTTGTTCTTCCATCAATCGATTTTCTTCCAATATCAAAAACTAAACTATCATCTTCAAACAACATATATATGTTTTTCCAATAACCAGAATAACCAGTAGTAGGCTCAGAAATTTTTATTCCTGTTGGCATTCCTTTGGATGATATCTCAATTCCAGAATGGAAAGTAGAAAAACCAAAATTTTCTTGCCAAATTTCACTATCATGTTCTTCTTGACTACACAAGCCCTGATTTATTGTGGTGTGTTCAAAAATTTCTCTTTTAGGTAAATATGTCAAAAACAGCTTTATCTCTCTCTGTGTTTCAGGGATTGTAAACTTTTTTGTCCTTGTTATAATCTTATTTTTTAGTTTGGCGATCTTTTGTTTATCAGTTCTATCTGATTTATTCAACCAAACTTGATAGTCATTGTCATAGTCAATTACATTTGGGTGATTTTCAGAAACGTCCATAAAATGTGACGGAATATCAGTTTCTAATGAACGTTGTCCATCTTTAATGTAGGTTAATTGCACTTTAATTTTAGGCAAATCTTGATCCCAATAAACATTTGTCCTTCCTATTGCAGTTTTTGTTCTTAGAACAAAAATCAACTGTTCTTTTGATAGCTGGAATAATTTATCAAATCTGCCATCTAATTCTTTTAAAATTATTTTAGTTCCTGGATTTTTACCATCTCCTTCAGTACAATTGTATTTTGGAAATTCGGTACTATCAGAATTTTTCCAATTTAAAAATCCAGACAGTTCAAGTTCAGCAGATTTATTACCATCTGAAGTTGAAAGAATAACATTATTTGAATTAAAGATCACATACTTTAACCCAACACCCTTTTCTCCAATCTGATTAGGATCATTGGTTTTAGTGGTAACATTTATATCGAGTAATGTTGGATTACCAAGCAGAGAGTTTGGACTTTTATCCAAACAAAACCCACAGCCATTATCAATAACCGAAATACTACGATTATCTACATCGAAAATTATATCTATTAGATTATCATCGTTTCTATTAGTAAGTTTAATAGCATCAATACAATTTTGCGCTAATTCTGCTAACAAATCCCATTCGTTATTGTAACTATTGTCAATATTAATTAATTGATTTCTTTTCAATTGAGCAATAACTGAAGTATCAGATGAGAAAATATTTCCTGTATGTTCCATGACCAGTGATTTTAGACTCACAATTTACATCAATAATCAACTTCTACTCTTTAGAGACTGTCAAGTTAGTTTCTAAAAGAAAAACTGCTCACAACCTTAGTGGTTATAAACAGTCTTAAAACGACCCCTATTTCGACCCCTACACTGTTAATACTTTGTGAGTTTATTATTGTTTACTGGTGATTTAGAGGGTCTGTGTTAAAGCAACTAAGTTGCATTAAATTTGGCATATGACAATCATTGACAATAAACTACCAGTCACAGTATTAAGTGGATTCTTAGGTGCAGGAAAAACAACGCTATTAAACCACATTTTAAATAATAAAACTGGATTAAAAGTTGCGGTAATCGTAAATGACATGAGTGAAGTGAATATTGATGCCGAGCTTGTCAATAATCAAAACAACCTTTCACGGACTGAAGAAAAATTAGTTGAAATGAGTAACGGATGTATCTGCTGCACGCTCCGTGAAGATTTAATGATAGAAGTTGAAAAACTAGCGAAGGAAAACCGGTTTGATTATTTATTAATTGAAAGCACTGGAATTAGTGAACCCGTTCCAGTAGCGCAAACTTTTTCATTTGTAGATGATGAAAACGAAATTGATCTTTCAAGATTTAGTTATATCGACACAATGGTGACAGTTGTTGATGCCTATAATTTTTTTAAAGATTTTGGTAGCCCTGAAACATTAAAAGATCGTGAACTAAGCAATATAGAAGGAGACTATAGAACGATAGTCGATTTAATTACAGATCAAATTGAATTTGCTAATGTAATTGTTCTGAACAAATCAGATTTAGTAGAAGACGAGCAGCTGAAAATATTAAAAGGAATAATCTTTAAATTAAATTCAAATGCAAAAATCATTACGACAAGCTTCAGTAGAATAGAACCTAAAGAAATTCTAAATACTAAACTTTTTGACTTTGAAGAAGCAGAAAAAAATTCTGCTTGGATAGATGAATTAAAAAAAGATGAACATACACCTGAAACTGAGGAATATGGGATTAGTTCTTTTGTATACAAAACAAAAAAGCCTTTTGACCCTGAAAGATTTTGGAAATATTTACAAGAGAACTTTAATGAAAATATCATTAGAAGTAAAGGTTTGTTCTGGTTAGCTTCAAGGCCAAATCAAGCACTAATTTGGAGCCAAGCTGGTGGATCTTTGAGAGCAGAAAGTGCAGGTATATGGTGGAGTAGTATGACATTTCAGGAAAGGATACAAAGTATTTCTTTTGTCGAAAACCAAGAGGAAATAGAAAAGGATTGGGATATCAGATATGGTGACCGAAAAAATGAAATTGTCTTTATTGGAAAAAATATGGATCAAGAACTAATAACAAAAGAGCTCAACATGTGCTTATTAAATGAAATTGAACTACAAGAGAGAAGCTGGGAGAAAGGTTATCTCGATAAATGGCCAGTAGAAAGAGTAACTAATATTTGAATTTGATAAGGACTAGAAATAAAAGTCAATCATACTAAAAACCAAATCCTCTTCCACATCTACGATGATGGTTCAGTAGAGAAGAAGTTTATTGTTGAGTGATGAAATACACTCACCTAAATACAAAATGTAAGCACAGCAATTATGACATCATCCTACTATATAAGACCACATACCAATTTTGCCTAAGGTTAGGATTTTAAAGAAACTAATGATGGAGGGTATATAGTTATTGGCAGTGCGGAAACCACTTTAAATAGTGTCAGGAGTATATATATACATAATCAAAACAAATAATTCCGGAATAGAGCAGTGGAGTCATTCTTAATTCTTAAAGTCAGAAATTGATTAGAGAGAATAGTCTTTTTAACTGTTTCGTAGCTAAAGTTTGAGTTTAAGCAAAAAGAATAACGATTTATAGGTTGCATTTCTTTTATTTTCCCTTGCGATATCAAACCACTCATCCACTGGAGTCCGTGCAACTTTTTTGCCTAAGCAGAAGTCTAATAAAAGAATTGAAACCTCAAAGACAGATTAATTATTGCAACATGAAATACACGTCCCTTTGTCTCATGCTATTTTGCATAAGTCTCCTATCCTTTTCTCAAAATTTTAACCCCGACTATCAAGATGGCAAAGTAATCTTTCAAACACCAGTCGGTGGGAATATGTTTAAAACCTTTCAGGGCAAACTTCAACCTCAGGACAATCCATTTTTAGAGGATGATTTTCAAGAATTTGGGATTTACGAGGTTGTTCAATTACACCCGGATATTAAGGACGAAAAATTAGTTCGTACTTATGAAATACGTTTCTCTGAAATTGAAAAAACGGACATGTTGATTGATCGTGTTAAATCAGAAATAGAAGTTGTTTATGTTGAAAAGAAAGAGCTACACAAAACCTTCTTAACACCTAATGATACTTATTTCTCAAACTCATTTAACAATGGTATGTGGTGTTTATTTCAAGTCAATGCACCTGAAGCATGGGATATTTCAGTCGGAGATGCCAACATTGTTGTTGCTGTGACAGATGATGCGATTCAAGTGAATCATCCTGATCTTGTCAACAAGATTGTTCCAGGTCGAGATGTCGTAGATAATGATAACGATCCATCACCTTGCGGAGGCAATAATGGCTTCCATGGTTCTCACGTTTCTGGTACTGTAGGTGCCGAGACCAATAACAATCTTGGCGTTGCGTCAATTGGATTTAACATAAGTGTGATGCCTATCAAAATCGGAAACTGCTCAACAGGTGCACTTACTGGTGGATATGATGGTGTTATTTGGGCTGCCGACAATGGTGCGGATGCCATTAATATGTCGTGGGGAGGCGGAGGCGTTTCCACTTACGGTCAAAACGTATGTAACTATGCCTGGAATTCTGGCGTGATATTAATTGCTGCTGCGGGTAATGATAATTCGAGTCAACAATTTTATCCTGCGGCCTATGACAATGTTGTAAGTGTTGCAGCCACTACAACAGGAGATGCCAAATCAAGTTTTTCACAATATGGAACATGGATTGATGTCTCAGCACCAGGGTCTCAGATTTTAAGCATAGATGAAGGAACAACTTATCAGTTCTCACAAGGAACTTCGATGGCTTCTCCTATGGTTGCTGGTTTGGTTGGTTTGATGATTTCTCATGCACCATCCGCAACACCTCAAGATATTGTTGATTGCTTACTTTCCTCTGCAGACAATATTGAATCCGCAAATCCTAGCTATCAAGGTCAGCTTGGCTCTGGAAGAATTAATGCGGAAGAAGCACTTATTTGCCTAAATGCCTTTACATACAGCTTAGACGCAGGTATTACATCAATTGTAAGCCCGCAAGGACAGCTTTGTACCTCAACAGTATCACCTGAATTTGAACTGCGAAATTATGGGAGTCAAAACTTGACTTCGGTTACAATTTCTTATCAATATGATGCTGAGCCAGTGCAAACCTTTAATTGGTCAGGAAATCTGGTGCAAGGGGGTGTTGAGATGGTTTCTTTGCCCAACCAAACTTTGACTGCGGGGCAGCATGATTTATTTGTTTCCTGTTCGGCACCAAATGGAAACACAGACCAAAACAATTTCAACAATAATCAAACAGCAACGTTTACGGTGCTTCCATCAGGCCAAGCGGTGACTGTGGAGATTGTTACTGACTGTTATGGTTCTGAGATTGAATGGAATATAACAGAAGACGGAGGAACAGAAATTCTCGCCTCCGGTGGGCCATATCCCAATATAACTGGGGGAGATACTTATCAAGATGAGGTTTGTCTTGCTACAGGTTTATGCTATGTGTTTACGATAACTGACACATATGGTGATGGTTTATACGGAAGTCAATGGACATGCACGGTGGATGGTTCATACAGCATTACAGATGAGAATGGAAATATATTAGCTACAATTCAAGCTGTGAACTCGGACTTTGGATATGAAGAGATAAATTCTTTCTGTGTTTCCTCGAATGTTTCCTACGATGTTGGCATCAATCAAATTATTCACCCAGATGGTACAATTTGTAACCCTGCCGTTGAGCCGCAAATTGAAATATTTAATTATGGTTCTGAGGCTTTTTCTTCTGTAGATATCGTATATGATTTTGGAACCGGCATCCAAAACACTTCATATAACGGCAACCTTTCACCTGGTGCATCTGCACTGCTCACGCTTCCTGCAGTTACTTTAGGAGCCGGTACTAGCACCTTGAATGTTACTGTTGATAATCCTGATGGAAACCCTGATGGAAATGTGGTAAACAATACGATGAGCTCGGAGTTTTACGTTTATGACAGCTATCAAGGTCTGCCGTTCACCGAAGACTTTGAAAGCAACAGTTTTGCCTATAACAATTGGTATATGACCAACAGTGACAATGACATTACTTGGGAAATTGCGACTGTTGATGGAACTAATCCGGGAAATAAAGCAGCAAAAATTGATTTTTTCAATTATTCCAATGGTGGACAGCGTGATGGTTTTCAGACAGCTCCATTTGACTTTGGTCTTTTCACAAATATTGAAATGACCTTTGAGCATGCCTTTCGACGTTATAACCAAGAATCAAGAGATTCCTTAGCGATTCTCATTTCGACTGACTGTGGAGCAAGCTTTTCTTACCTTGGAAGCTATGCCGAAGATGGATCGGGATCTTTTGCAACCGCCTATACGTCAACGACTGAGTTCGTTCCTGCAGCAGGTGACTGGTGCATGGGAGAGGTAGGGGCAGATTGTTTTACAATTGACCTTAATGCGTATTCAGGAATGAGTGGTGTTGTGATTCGATTTGAATCTGTAAATAATGGAATTGCTGGTAATAATCTGTTTATTGACAACATCAACATTACGGGTGAATCGTCAAACCCTAGTCCTTCATGGAATTGTATAAATGGAGATTGTTCAGACCCAGGAGATGGGTCAGGACAATACAACAGTGAGTCTGCATGTATAAATGCGTGCACTTCAGTTAGCGAAAGTTGGGATTGTGCAAATGGAGATTGCTATAATCCTGGAGATGGATCTGGTGAATTTAATACACTTAGTTCTTGTGAAAATGCGTGTATAATTATTCCAATTACTTGGACTTGTGAAAATGGAGATTGCTACAATCCTGGAGATGGATCTGGCGAATACAATAGTGAAACTTTGTGTATAAGTGAATGTACAATTATCACGCCTTCATATGACTGTTTAAATGGCGATTGTTTCGATCCTGAAGACGGAACTGGAGAATATGCAAGTCTTCTTGCATGTAATGCAAATTGCTCAACTACAGTTGAAGAAACTTGGAATTGTATTAATGGAGATTGTATTGACCCAGGTGACGGATCAGGTCAATACGATAGCGAGGGTTGGTGTATGAGCGAATGCCAAAGCAATGCAGTGTGGAATATTGATGGACCGCAAAAAACACTAATAAAAGTTGTAAATATGATTGGCCAAGAAGTAGGCCAAATCATATTTAACACACCTCTATTTTTTATCTACGATGACGGATCAGTAGAGAAGAAAATAATATTCGAACAATTCTAAATTGAAAGAAAAACTACACGAAATAATTTTCGGCGCCGACACCCCAAAGGGTAAATTTTTCGACGTTGTCCTTATGTGGGCAATCCTACTAAGTGTAGGGGTTGTATTCTTAGAATCAGTTCCAAGTTTTAGCAAACAATATGGATATCAACTCAGGTTAGCAGAGTACTTTTTTACTGCTGTTTTCACAATAGAATATCTTCTTAGACTTTATTCTGTAAAGAAACCTCTGAGCTATGCGTTTAGTTTCTTTGGACTTGTTGACTTACTTAGCGTCTTGCCTACATTCGTAGAGCTTCTACTCCCTGGAGTTGCTAGTATTAGAGTCATTAGAATTCTTCGCCTGCTAAGGGTCTTCAGAGTACTCAAACTTGTTGGGTTTATGAAGGAGGCTAGCTTCCTAAAGGGCGCACTTTGGGGAGCCCGAAAGAAGATAATGGTATTTATGTCGACCGTGTTAGTTCTAGTTACGATTTTAGGCACTTTGGTTTACATTGTTGAAGATGCTGAATCGGGATTTACAAGCATACCAAGGAGCATTTATTGGGCGATTGTAACGGTTACTACCGTAGGATATGGAGATATTGCACCTACCACTGTCATAGGCCAAACCATAGCAAGCTTCATCATGCTCATTGGTTATGCAATCATAGCAGTTCCAACAGGCATTGTCAGTGCTGAGATGGTAAAGGGATCGAGCGAAAAAGTTTCAAATAACACACAAGCCTGCAGATCGTTTAGTGAAGATGAGCATCCAGACGACGCTAAGTACTGCAATAAGTGTGGTGATGCTCTTTAAATAAGGGGATTGTGTGTATTTTGGGCTTATGAAAAACCCAACAAGATTATTTGACTTTCCTAGATATCAGTTAGCTAACTGCCCTCAGGAAGTTATGATGAGCATGCCAAATGCTGGGAACAGAATCACCTATTCGACACAGGCATTTGTAGAAGAAATTGACAGAGCGTCGAGAGGATTAATTGCCCTCGGTATAGAAAAAGGAGATAAGGTTGCCCTTATTTCTCACAACAATAGATGCGAGTGGAATGTGATGGATCACGGAATCATGCAGGCAGGTGGAATAGATGTTCCAATCTACCCCACCATGACTGAAGCAGATTACAAATACATCCTCAATCACAGTGAATCAAAATTTTGCTTCGTTTCTAGTAAGGAACTTTTAGACAAAGTGAATGCAGTCAAGTCTGACTGCCCAGACCTCCAAGGAGTTTTCACTTTTGAAGATGTAGAAGGAGCAGATTCTTGGCAAAAAGTTCTTAATGCTGGCTCTGATGAAAATCAAGCAGAACTAGATTATCGAAGAGATTCGATTAAACCCGATGAACTCGCTACAATAATATACACATCAGGAACTACAGGCCTTCCAAAGGGAGTGATGCTTACCCACGACAACGTTTGTGGCAATGCTTTAACTGCAGTTGGTAGAGTTCCGCTCGAAGGTCTTGAAGGTGATCTTAGAGTACTTAGCTTCCTTCCTGTTTGTCACATTTTCGAAAGAATGCTTCACTACTTGTACATATACATGGGTGCTAACATTTACTTCGGAGAAAGCTTAGAGACAATTAAGGAAGACCTCAACCACGCACAACCAATTATGTTCACTGCCGTACCTAGACTGCTAGAAAAATTCTTCGACGGAATTGTCGCAAAGGGTCGTGCAGCTGGTGGAGTAAAAACTGCCATCTTTAACTGGGCATTAGGAGTTGTTCTAGAATGGGAGCCAGAAAAAGAAGGCCGAGGTCTTTACGGATTCAAACTAAAAATGGCTCGTAAACTCGTGTTCAGCAAAGTGAAAGATGCCCTTGGGCTAAGCGGCATTAAAGCTGTTGCTTCAGGTTCTGCAGCACTCCAAGCTAGACTAGCTCGTTTCTTTAACGGAGCAGGGATTCCAGTTCTTGAAGGATATGGGCTTACTGAAACATCACCAGTAGTTACAGTAAATACAATTAACAGGCCAAGCATGTTAAAGATTGGTACTGTAGGTAAGGTTATTGACGGAGTGGAAATCAGCTTTTCTGAGGAAAGTGAAATTCTTGTAAAGGGGCCCAACGTAATGATTGGCTACTACAAGGACCAGGAAAAAACTGATGAGGTAATAAAAAACGGATGGTTCCACACAGGTGATAAAGGAGAGTTCGACGATGAAGGATTCCTTAAAATCACAGGTCGTAAGAAAGAAATCTTTAAGACTTCAGGTGGTAAATACGTTGCTCCTGCCCTTCTTGAAAATGCTTTAAAAGCATCGCTCTTTATCGAGCAAGTCATGGTTGTGGGAGAAAATCGAAAGCACCCAGCTGCCCTTATCTCTCCTGAACATGGAGTAGTTGCTGAGTGGTGTAATAGACATAACCATCCATACCCTGGAGAAGAAAACACAGCTTCTGACGAAGTGATTTTCAACCGCATCATGGATGAGGTAAATTCTCTAATGGCTCCATTTGCACAATGGGAACAAGTAAAGGTTATCAAGATTATTCCCGAACCATTTTCTATTGAAGGTGGCGAACTCACTCCTACCCTAAAGCTTAAGAGAGGCCCAATCAAAAAGAAGTACGGTGCATTAATCGATAGCATCTACGAATAAACATGATTGAATTTCTTTGTGGATTAGACGAGGGACTGTTTCACGCCATCAACGGAGCTTGGCCTGCTGGAGACACTTTAATGTGGTGGACTAGTAAGCCATTGGCATGGGCGCCGTTGTATTTAATTTTGGTCTATGCCGTTTGCAAAAAATATTCCCAAACCTCATCGAGGTTATTCATTCTTTTAGGTTTAGTTATTTGCATTGGGGTAAACGACGTGTTGTCTTCTAAAATACTAAAGCCAAAATCCGAAAGACTCCGACCTTCACACAGAGAAGAATTTGTAGACACCATTCATTTATACGAAAGGTCTGACGGCACCTATTACAAAGGCGGTAAATGGAGCTTTGTAAGTGGTCATGCCGCAAATCACATGGGCCTAGCAATTTTTACAGGAGCAGTCCTTTGTGGTGGATTTGTTTTAGGAGGATGGATGTGGGGGCTTATTGCTTGGGCTTTATTAATTGGCTATTCGAGAGTGCATTTAGGCGTACACTTTCCTGGTGATGTACTCTGTGGTTATTTAGTTGGCGGCGCGGTTGGAGCAGTCGTGTTTAAAGCCATAAGAAGGAGAATATGAATATTCAATCTGCAATAGCAATATTCATTGGCGGCGGGCTAGGCAGCGTTGCGCGCTGGGTTGTAGGTGGCGGAATTAACAAGCTAGCTTCATTAAGCGGGTCTGCAATAGCCGGCCCAATAGGCATTTTAATTGCCAACATTCTTGCAACTTTAATACTTGCACTCCTACTCTTTACCCAAGGGCCCAAATTCACCGGCGCCAATTCAGAGAGCTTCCTTTACCCACTCCTAGCTATTGGCTTCTGTGGTGGTTTTTCAACTTTCTCAACATTCAGCTTAGACCCATTTAAACTCATTCAAGACGGCAATTTTATTTGGGGTGTACTCAATATCATTGTAAGCGTATTAACTTGCCTCGCTGTAGCCTGGACTGTTTATTTAGTTTGGGGTAAATCATAAAATATGGGACTATTTTCTCTACTACTACTCGCATCATTAGTTTCTTCTGATAGCCCAAACCCTCAAACAAGTGACTCACCGTCACCCAAACTTCTCGTTGGGATTACCATAGATCAAATGAGGGCTGATTTCCTCACTAGATTCGAGGACCATTTTACCGATGGAGGTTTCAAGAGAATTATGAACGGTGGCTTTACCTGCTACGACCATCACTATGGATATGCCCCTACTTTCACTGGTCCTGGTCACGCCTCAATCTACACTGGCACAACTCCTTCAGTACACGGAATTATTGCAAACGATTGGTTCGTTAGAGATAAAGACACAACCGTGTATTGTGCTTCTGACCCTCGCGCTAGAGGAATTGGAAACGATGGAATTGATGGACTTGACGGAAGACCTTTGGTCTTTAATAAAGCAGGCCAAATGTCACCAACGCATTTGCTTTCAAACACTATAGGCGACGAAATGAAACTCGCAACCATGGGTAAAGACGCGCCAAAAGTCATAGGAATTAGTATAAAAGATAGAGGTGCCATTTTACCTGCTGGCCATTCTGCTGATGGAGCTTATTGGTTCTACGGCCAAAACTTTGGACACTTTATCTCAAGCACCCATTACTTTAGAATGCTGCCTCAGTGGGTTATAGATTTTAATAATGAAGGACGTGCTGAACAACTTTGCAATGATGGTTGGGATAGGTTACTTAGAGAAAGAGCATACAGCAAATGCTCTCCTGACAACAACCCATTCGAAGGGTCTTTTAGAGGAGAAATAAGACCCACTTTCCCTTACGATCTCAATGCACTTAAAGCAGCTAATGGAGGGTACGATGTTTTAAAAGCAACACCGGGAGGAAATACCATCTTAGTAGATTTTGCTTTAGCTGCAATTGAAGGCGAGAATCTTGGTAGAGATGGGGCTTGCGACCTTCTAACTATGAGCTTTTCTGCTACTGATTACGTTGGCCATAGATGCGGACCCCACGCTCAAGAGACAATGGACATGTACGTTCGACTTGATAGAGAATTAGAAAGATTTTTTAACGAATTAGACGACTTAGTTGGTGATGGAAACTGGACAGTATTTATCACATCTGACCACGGTGCTGCAGCTGTCCCATCCCAAGCACAATCCCAAGACATGCCAGCAGATTACTGGACTCCTGGAAACCTTCAGGATAGACTTGAAGTGGAGCTAGACGTAAAGTTTGGCCCAAAGGATTGGGTGCAAAACATTAGCAACAATAACATCTACCTTAATAAGGAATCTGTAAGATCTTCTGCTCCATTTGAAGACGTAATCCAAAGGTATGTGAGCGCATTGTGCGTGGAGGAAGAAGGGATTTTAATGGCATGCGGTGCTTATGATTTGACCTCTAGAGCTACAGTGGACCCTATACTAAAAAACATGTATAATGGATACCTACAAGGGAAAAATGGAGACGTAGTATTCGTCCTCAACCCTGGTTGGATGAAATACGGTCGCACTGGAACAACACACGGTTCACCATATACCTACGACACACATGTACCATGTCTCTTTTACGGCGCTGGCATTGAGGCAGGATCTACTCACGAAAGAACTTTCATTCGCGACATCGCACCAACAATTTCCACATTGCTTGAAGTTCCCTATCCAAACGGATGCACAGGTTCTCCTATACACCAAGCACTCAAAAAATGAGTGAAATAAAAGTTAGTATAAGCAGATCATCAACAGAACCTGCTTTAGAGTTCGAAGCTATTTTTCCCAAGGGTGATGGCTCTACTTGGCAACTACAGCTCCCATGCTGGAGGCCTGGCAGATATGAGCTAGCAAACTTTGCTCAATACATAAAAAAAATGGTTGGGGTATGTGATGATGGCACAGAAGTAACATTGATGAAAACTGATCTTCATCGATGGGAAGTTCCTGGATCAATGGATACAGTACGTTGGGTTTTTTACGCAGATATCCTAAATGCTGGCTCAACCTTTGTAAGTGATGATTTGCAATATGTGAACCCTGTAAATTGCATGGTCTACAAAGTCAGAGCTGAATTTAATGGCTACGAGATTTGTCTTTGCGACATCCCGAAAAATTGGGACCTTGCAACTGCTTTACCTTATAGAATAGAGAACGATTCATACGTTATGACTGCGCGGGATATGCAGCATATCATGGATAGTCCATGGATGACATCTCCTGCGCTTTGGCATACTGAGTACGAAGCAGAGGGCGTTGATTTTCATATTTGGTCCTACGGTTGCGCACCTCCTAATTCTGAAAAGTTTATTGCTGACCATAAGGCTTTTTCTCAAGCCCAAATCTCATACTTCAAGTCTTTCCCAGCTTCCTTCTACCACTTCCTCTATCTCCTACCTCCTGATATTGAAGTAAGGCACGGAGTAGAACACGAAGACAGTACTGTAATTGCTTTGGGCCCTAAGGAAAAGATCAATTCAGATTACGGATATGATGAATTATTATCCATAGCGTCTCATGAGCTTTACCATGCATGGAACGTTAAACGTATAAGGCCATCTGAGTGGACTCCATATGATTTCACAAAAGCATGTCCCTCTAAACTCGGCTACATAGCCGAAGGTGTAACGACTTATATGGGGGATCTATTCCTTTTCGAAGCCGGATGTATTGACCTTAAAAATTGGTGCCGTAAAATGGAAGCCCTTTTATCGCGTCACTTGAATAATCCAGGAAGACTAAATATGTCGGTTGCAGATTCTAGCTACGATACATGGCTTGACGGTTATCGCCCAGGAGTATCCGGCAGAAAAGGCTCCATTTACGTAGAAGGAGCAGTACTCGCATTCCTTTGCGATTGCAGAATCATGAAGGTTACCGGCCATAAAAAATCACTCTCAACAGGTATGACACTGCTGTGGGAGAAATTTGGGATGTATAGACGCGGTCTAACTGCAGACGAGTATTGGGACGTCTTAGCAGAAGTTGCTGGCGAGAGACTTGACGACCTTAGGATCAACTACGCTGAAGGAGTAAAAGATTCGTGGAAAGATTTAGTGGAAGCAATGGCTTTCAAAGGACTTAAGCTATCAAAATCTCTTGGCGACAAAGGCGAAATTTCGCCCTCTCTCAAACAGCTTTAATTAATCTCCGCCTAAAGCGTACTGGACCAAATTCGCGCCCATTTGAAGTGCAAGCAATCGAATTTCCTCTGGATCTCTGTGGACTTGGTAATCCTCCCAACCGTCGCCTAAATCGCATTCGTGATCGTAGAAACACACTAACCTTCCATCGTAGATTATCCCATATCCCCTAGGCGGTTTATCGTCGTGTTCATGAACTTTGGGCAATCCCTGATTGAAGTCGTATTTCTGATGATAGATCTCGTGATCAAACGGGATTTCAACCCAATCATGTGCTGGAAAAACTTTCTTGAATTCCTGTCTTATATACTTATCCATCCCGTAGTTGTCACTAATGTGAAGGAAGCCTCCTGAACTAAGATATTCTCTAATATTACTAGCTTCTGACGATGACAATGCTATGTTTCCATGGCCAGTCATATGGACGAATGGATAAAGGCTCAACTCAACAGCACCAACACTTACATAGGGAACGTGTTCTCCAATATTCATTCCCAAGTCCTCGTTGCAAAACCTCACTAAATTAGGCATACTCGTTGGGTTTGAATACCAATCACCTCCCCCGCTATATTGCAATACGGCGAATTCATAAGTGGGTGATGTAAGTTCGGTTTGACTTAAAGAAAAAAAGTGAAAAATAACACCGGTGAAAAAGGCAATACCAAACTTTAAGTCTATGCTAATTTTTCCTATCATTTCTGTTGCAAGTTACACCTTTTAATCCCTCGTAAAACCTAGTGTTTTTTTCATTATCTTTGTCGCCCTAAAATATATCCTATTTACTATGGAAAATAAGTTTGCCATACAGTTTTTTACGATATCTCTAGCCTTAGCGACCTTATACACGTTGTCGTTTAATTGGGCTTCCAAGAATTTCGAATCAAAAGCTGCAATTCATGGTGCATTTGTTGCGGACAGCCTAGAAGCGGATAGTGCGTTAAATGGCCTTACTTGGGAAGACGCTTCTATCAAAGCAACCCGCGAGTACTTGCGAGATAGTGTTAATACTAAAGCACACATTTTTGGAGCTACTTACAAGGAAGTAAAAGAACAGGAACTAAATCTGGGTCTTGACCTCAAGGGTGGCATGAGTGTTACTCTTGAAGTTAGTATTCCTGACCTAGTAATTGCTCTTTCTGATTATTCAAGTAATAGTGATTTCCGCGAGGCTCTTTCTGCTGCTAAGGCAAATCAAAAGAATTCATCGGACGGATTCATTTCACTTTTTGCAGATGCTTGGAACACTCAAGTAAGTGGACAAGAAAATCCAACAGCACTATGGAGAATCTTCCACAATATGGAGCAGAAAGACCTTTTTCCAGCTAAGAGAACAGACGAAGAAATCTTTGGAATCCTTGCTTTAGAATCAGAGACTGCGATCAACAATACCGAAAGTATTATTAGGAAGCGTATCGACCAACTTGGAGTTGCTCAACCAAATGTTCAAAAACTTCAAAATGGTCGTATTCTAGTTGAACTTCCAGGTATTGATGACAGAGAAAGAGCTAGAAAGCAGTTAAAGTCTACAGCTAACTTAGAATTTTGGCCTACTTTCTTCAACGACGAAATCCTTGGAAGATTATACGAGGCAAATGCAGCGGTCGGAGCGGTACTACACCCAGAATTATTTGGAGAAAATGCGCCTGCAGATTCTACTCTAACTCCTGAGCAAGGTAGAGCAAAAAATCCTCTTCTTTCTTTGTTTCAACCTGAACTAGGGCGCAGAGGTGCAGTCGTTGGATACGCGCTCGCTACAGATACTTCAGAAGTAAATACAATCTTAAATTACCCTGAAGCAAATGAGAATTTGAAGAATGATCTCAAGCTAATGTGGGCAGCTAAGCCTATCTCGTCTACTTCTCCAATCCACGCTCTCTACGGTATTAGAGACGACAGCAAAAAAGGCAAAGCAGCTCTATCTGGAAAGAGCATTGTCGATTCAAGAGTATCGTACGACGAAATTGGAGACGTGGTTGTAAGTATGACTATGGACGGTGAAGGCACTGGAATTTGGGGACGCATGACTGAGGAGTGTGTAAGCCAAAACAACAGAGCAGTTGCAGTTGTTCTTGATAACTTAGTATTCTCTGCTCCAAACGTTCGTTCAGCAATTACTAACGGTCGTTCACAAATTAGTTTTGGCTCGGATCAGACTACTGCTGAAAAGCTTACTGAAGCTGAGGATCTTGCAGGTCTATTGAAGGCAGGCTCTCTTCCTGCTCCAGCTAGAATTGTTGATGAGGTGAGTGTTGGACCACAATTAGGTCAAGAAAACATCGACGCCGGACTGAGCTCTTTCATTATTGCACTTTTGGTAGTTCTTCTTTATATGATTTTTTACTACAAGGGTGCAGGTGCTGTTTCTAACATCGCAATACTTGCAAACCTATTCTTTCTTGTTGGGGCTCTTGCCGCACTGGGTGCAGCATTAACTCTTCCAGGAATAGCGGGTATCGTTCTTACAATTGGCATGGCCGTTGACGCTAACGTACTTATTTACGAGCGCATTAGAGAGGAAATGAGACACGGAAAGGGACTTGCTCTTGCTCTTAAGGATGGCTACTCAAAAGCTTACACTGCGATTATTGACGCTAATATCACTACTCTTCTTACAGCTATCGTTCTTTACAGCTTTGGTAGTGGTTCTATTAGAGGATTTGCTACTACTCTTATCATCGGTATTTTCACTTCATTATTTAGCGCAATTATTATTACTCGTTTGATTTTCTTCTCTAGACTAGAAAAGAAGAAGAGAATCACTTTTGCTTCAAACATCACTAAAGATTGGTTCACTAACACCAAAATAAATTTTATCGGAAAGCGGAAGATCATGTATGTTTTTAGTCTGATTATAATTATTGCTGGAGCTGGATCCCTCATGACTAGAGGCCTAAACTACGGTGTTGAATTCACTGGAGGTAGAACTTTTGATGTGACATTTGATAAAGCAGTTAATCCTGATGATGTACGTGCAGTACTTTCAGTTGCATTTACTGAAGATGGCACTCCTGGCAATCCATTAGTTCAAACAAAGGAGTCAGACAACAAGCTACGTGTAATGACTAACTACCTAATTAATTCAGAAGCTGAGACAGTAGATGAGGATTACATCGCTACTCGTAATGGTGCTTTAGCTGCTTTAGGATCACACACCGTTGATATGGAGAACAAAGTAGACTCTACTATTTCAGACGATTTTAGAGCTGGTGCAAAGAAGGCTACAATTTTCTCATTAATTATCATATTCTTCTATATTGTATTCAGATTTAGAAAGTGGCAATTTGGCCTTGGCGCATTACTTGCAACAACCCACGATGTGTTAATTGTTCTTTCAGTATTCAGCATCTGCTGGGGCATGCTCCCATTTACAATGGAAATTGACCAAGCGTTTATCGCAGCGATCTTAACTGTAATTGGATACTCGATAAACGATACAGTTGTTGTGTTTGATCGTATCAGAGAATACCTTGGAATCTATGGAGGAAAGAAGGATGATATGCAACTTGTTAACGAGGCGCTAAACAGCACTCTCAGTCGAATGATCAACACATCACTTTCTACTTTCGTAGTACTTCTGACAATTTTCTCATTTGGAGGAGACAACATCAAAGGTTTCGTTTTCGCCCTTATGGTAGGTGTTTTAGTAGGTACTTACAGCTCAATATTTATTGCTACCCCAAGCGTATTAGATTTCAGCAAGAAATTAAAGGCATAAACCCAGTATATACTGGCTTTTCATAGACAGCCCCCCTCATTGCTAGTGGGGCTGTTTTTTTTGATTGAATTTTGAACGATGTTTTTATAGGGTTTGCTTTATAAAAATCGTATTTTGTCGAACCATTTGGCATTTACCCATCAATTAGTTTGATATGATTTTCCCATCACATAAAAAATCAAACCATTCTTCAACATTTAACATTATCACTTTAGTGATTTTTTTGTTTTCTTCTTCCCTGAATACGTTCGCAATAACAAATTATATAGATGTTGAGGGATGTACTAATTCATTTGCATGTAACTACAACCCTGAAGCTACAATTGACGATGGATCTTGTGATTTCATCAGCTGTATAACTTTTGGGTGTACACACGAAATTGCATGTAACTATGATTCGGATGCTGACTACGATGACGGCTCATGTGAATACAATACTTGTTTAGGTTGCATGAATGAGCTTGCTTGTGATTTTGATCCAGAAGCAACAATAGCAGGTGTATGTGATGATTTTGAATCTTGTGTAGGATGTTTAGAAGAAAATGCTGACAACTACGACCCAGAAGCAACTATATCTGGCAGCTGCCAATACAACGGTTGTACTTTTTCAGAGGCTTGTAATTACGATGAGAATGCAAACTATGACGATGGATCTTGTGAATACAATTCTTGTGCTGGGTGTATGACAGAAGACGCTTGTAACTTCGATGCTGAAGCTACAATCCAAAATGGAAACTGTTCTTACCCTGATTCAGGCTATGACTGTGATGGAAATTGTTTAAACGATTCTGACGGCGACTCGATATGTGATGAGTTTGAAATTGCTGGATGTACAGATTCTTCAGCCGAAAACTATAATGAAGACGCAACAGACGATGATGGAAATTGTGAATATATCGTAGAAGGGTGTACTGACCCACAAGCTTGTAACTACAACTCTGAGGCAAATACAGATGATGATAGTTGTGAGTTTGAATCTTGTGCAGGATGTCTAAACCCTGTTGCATGTAACTATGATTCTAACGCCATTTATCCTGGAGATTGTGAATTCCCTGAATCTGGCTACAATTGTGACGGTACATGTGAATCAGATAGTGATGGCGACGGTGTTTGCGACCCGTTTGAAATAGATGGATGTACTAATCAGGGAGCCTGCAATTACGATTCAGCCGCAACTGACGATGACGGATCATGTGACTTTATAACATGTGCTGGATGCACAAATCCTTTTGCTTGTAACTACAATCCCGCTGCCAGTATTGATGACGGATCATGTGAATACATCTCTTGTTTGAATTTTGGTTGTATGGATACTGGAGCTTGTAACTTTGATATTGAAGCTGATTACTCTGACGGGTCTTGTGAATATCTGAGTTGTATGGGATGTATGAATCCTCAAGCCTGTGACTTCGATCCAAATGCAACTATCGCTGGATCATGTGAGGATTATTCATAATGTTTAGGATGTATGGATCCTGATGCCGATAACTACGACGCAGAAGCAACCCAAGACAGTGGAAATTGTTTATACAGCGGTTGTACTATTCCAGTTGCTTGTAACTACAACCTACAAGCGAACATTGATGATGATAGTTGTGAATACACGTCATGTGCGGGTTGTTTAAATTCCGAAGCATGTAACTACGATGAGGAAGCAATAATTTCCGGAGACTGTACTTTCCCAGAATCTGGATACAATTGTGATGGTAATTGTATTAATGACACAGATGGCGACCTAGTATGTGATGAATTTGAAATTGGAGGTTGTACCGATTCTGAAGCTTTGAACTACGATGAAGATGCAACTGATGATGACGATTCATGTGAGTATTTAGTAGAAGGCTGTACTGATTTAACTGCATGTAACTTTAACTCTGATGCAAACACAGACGATGATTCGTGTGAGTTCGAATCATGTGCGGGTTGTTTAAATTCTGACGCATGTAACTACGACGCTGATGCTATCTACCCTGCGGATTGTGAATTCCCAGAACAATACCTCGATTGTGATGGAAACTGTGAAAATGATGTGGACGGCGATGGAGTATGTGATGAGCTTGAAGTCCCAGGTTGTATAGAGTCTTCTGCTTGTAACTATAACCCGGATGCGACAGACAACGATGAATCTTGTGATTTTGATTCATGTAACATATTTGGGTGTACTCTTCCATTTGCATGTAACTACAATCCTCTAGCCACAGTCAATGATGGTAGTTGTGATTTTTACTCGTGTTTATCTTTTGGATGTACTAACCCCACAGCGTGTAACTATGATCCAAGTGCGCAATTCTCTGATGGATCTTGTGAATACACATCGTGTTCTGGTTGCATGAACCCAAACGCTTGTGACTACGACTCTGAAGCAATTATTCCTGCTACATGTTTAGACTTCACTTCTTGTGTTGGATGTATGAATCCAGCAGCATCTAACTATGACCCAGATGCAACTATAGACAGTGAGAACTGTATCATTGAAGGCTGTACTCTTTCTGGGGCTTGTAACTACAATCCTGATGCAAATACAAATGATGGAAGCTGTGACTTCTTCTCTTGTTTGCCTTCAGGTTGTATAAACCCTGAAGGATGTAACTTCGATTCTGAAGCTGTAATAGCTGACGATTGTGATTTCCCAGAATACGGATATGATTGTGATGGAAATTGTGTTGACGATGCTGATGGAGATGGTATATGTGATCCTTTTGAAATAGACGGTTGCACTGACCCAACTGCTTTCAACTACGACGAAGAAGCAACAGATGACGACGGTTCTTGTGAGCCTGTAGTTGAAGGGTGTACAAACTCAACTGCATGTAACTACAATGTTAATGCTAATGTAGATGACGATAGTTGTGACTATGAATCATGTATTGGCTGTATGGCACCATCTGCATGTAACTACAGTGAAGAAGCAACTGTCCCTGGGGAATGTACTTACCCTGATACTGGATACGATTGTGATGGCAATTGTATCTTCGACTCAGATGGCGACGGTGTTTGTGATCAATTTGAAATCTTTGGCTGTACACTTGAAAACGCAACAAACTTCGACCCTGAAGCTACTGAAAATGACGGTTCTTGTATAATCGAAATACCAGGATGTACTGATGTTGGCGCATGTAACTTTGATGCACAAGCTAACATTGACGACGATTCTTGTGACTATATAAGCTGTATGGGCTGTATGGTAGTTACGGCATGCAACTTCGATCCAACAGCTTCAATTCCTGGCGAATGTATATACCCAGAAGTTGGTTACTACTGTGACGGATCATGTACTTCAGATTTTGACAACGACGGAATATGTGACATGTTCGAGGTTGCAGGTTGTATCGACCAGAACGCGTGTAACTATGATGAGGAAGCAACTGACGCTGACAACTCATGTACCTATGCTCTTCCAGAATACAATTGTGATGGCACCTGTATATCTGACCAAGATGGCGACTTAATTTGTGATGGTCTAGAGAATCCACCAAACCTATACATTCCAGAGGATATTACGGTTGAGTGTGATGAAACTGAGTTTGGCTTTGCCACAGCAGAAGGTGGATGTTCTACTCCAGTAGTTACATTTTCAGATTTCATTCTCGATGGAAATTGCGCAAATAACTATACAATCTTAAGGTCATACTTTGCTTCTGATAACTGTGGTAATGTTACAAGCTTAGTCCAAACAATTACAGTAGTTGATACAAACGCACCAGAATTCACATTTGTTCCAGAAGACTTCACAATAGCATGTTCTGAAGACATCACATATGAAACACCTACTGCAGTAGATATATGTAGTGAATTTACAATTTCAATTGATGAGGAAATTGCTTCTTTAGGATGTACAGGAAATTACACTATCACAAGAACATTCACTGCAGAAGATGAATGTGGAAATGTTTCAACAGATGTTCAGGTAATTACAGTTGAAGACACAGTGTCTCCTATTCTTACTATTCCTGAAGACTACACAGCGGAATGTTCTGACGAACATCCCATGGATGATGCTTCAGCTACAGACAACTGTGGTGTTGTAACAATCTCTGTTGACGAGGTAACAACTCCTGGCTCTTGTGCAGGCGATTATACGATTACTCGTACGTTTACAGCTACAGACGACTGTGGTAACACTACTTCTGATATACAAACTATAACTATAGTTGACACAACAGCCCCTGAATTTGTGCTTGTTCCTGAAGATTACACAGCAGAATGTTCTGAAGACCACCAAATGGAAATGGCTGCAGCTATAGATAATTGCAATACTGTAGTTGTTACAGTTGAAGAAGAAACTACATCTGGGATATGTGATGGTAATTACGTAATTACTCGAACATTTACTGCTACTGATGCTTGTGGCAATGCAACAAACGCAATCCAAACAATCACCATTGTTGATACAACACCACCAAATTTCACTTCTATACCTGAAGATTTTGATGCAAGTTGTGATGATGAAATACCGATAATCCTCCCAATGGCAACAGATCTTTGTAACGATGTAGAGATTAATGTGGTCGAGGAAAGTATTGCTGGAGAAACTGATGGACTTTTCTATCTGTACAGAACTTACACTGCTGCTGATGGATGTGGTAATGAGAGTACCACAACTCAAACCATTACAATTACTGATACAGCTTCCCCAGAGTTCATATTTGTTCCAGCGGACTACACAGCGGAGTGTTCTGACGAACACCCAATGGATGCAGCTTCAGCTACAGATAACTGTGGTGATGTAACGATCTCTGTTGACGAGGTAACAACTCCTGGCTCTTGTGCTGGCGATTACACGATTACTCGTACGTTCACAGCTACTGATGACTGTGGTAACGCTACTACTGCTACTCAGACGATCACGATTGTTGATACGACAGCTCCAGAATTCACTGATGTTCCATCTGATTATACTATTGAGTGTGATCAGGAATTAGTTCTTGATGAGGCTGTTGCAGTAGATAATTGTTCTATTTGTGATACTTCTCTTTTAGTAGACTCTAGTCAAGATGGTTACGGTATTGAAGTAGAAACTTTCGCTGTTCATACAGAAGGTGATTTGGCTGGTCTTACTACATATAGAGTGTACTTAACAGTTCCTAACGCTGGTGACCAGGTGACTAGTTTCACAGGTAATGATGAATACCCAATTTCATTAACTACAACTACATCATTCTATCAGAATGTATTTGGTGGAGTTACTCCTATTGATATTTCGTCAGGTGCTCTTGCTCTAGTTCCTGAGTTAGCATATGATTCTTGGGTTACTGTAGGTCTTGATCAAGCTCCTGAAGCAGGGGAGGGTTCTATTGGAGTTATTCCTGGAGCATGGTCAACAGACTTTGAATCAGGAAACAGTTTTACAGTAAATGATGGCGTTGGAAGTGGGTGGTACATTATTCCACCAGTTGCATCAAATGGTTTAGCTGGCGATGATCATAAAGTATTAGTTGCTCAGCTTACTACTGATGGTGACATAGCAGGTTCGTTCCGTACTCAGGTATTCCCTAACGGAGACCAGGTTAATGACATCCGTGCAGACATTAGCTTCGAGCAGTCAGGTGGCTCTTGTGATGATTTACTAGTAGAGTTAGTTGAAACTATCGAAGAAGGTTGTGGTTCAAGCTACGTTATGACACGTACATGGACAGCTACTGATGACTGTGGTAACGCTACTACTGTTTCACAGACGATTACGGTAGAAGACACAACATCACCTGAGTTCACATTCGTTCCAGCGGATTACACAGCGGAGTGTTCTGACGAACACCCAATGGATGCAGCTTCAGCTACAGACAACTGTGGTGAGGTAACGATCTCTGTTGACGAGGTAACAACTCCTGGCGCTTGTGCTGGCGACTACACGATTACTC
>PBEE01000025.1:0-14284 GCA_002717605.1 Crocinitomicaceae bacterium
CCTCCTATCTCACCAATCATTACAATGCCTTCAGTTTCATCGTCACCCATTAGAAGCTTTACCGCATCAAGAGTTGTAGTACCTATAATTGGGTCCCCACCGATTCCTATTGCTGTGGTTTGGCCTAAACCTGCCTTAGTGCATTGGTCAACAGCTTCATAAGTTAGAGTTCCTGACTTGCTTACGATTCCAACCTTGCCCTTCTCGAAGATGAAGCCTGGCATAATGCCCACCTTAGCTTCTCCAGCAGTCATAACTCCAGGGCAGTTGGGGCCAATAAGTGTGCAATCTCTTTGATCAATGTATGCCTTAACTCCTACCATGTCTGCAACAGGAATACCCTCTGTAATGCAGATGATAACCTTGATACCAGCATCTGCTGCCTCCATAATTGCGTCGGCTGCAAAGGCAGGAGGAACGAACAAAATGCTCACATCAGCACCAGTCTCTTTAACCGCGTCTTGAACTGTGTTAAAAACAGGTCTATCAAGGTGAGTTGAACCACCTTTACCTGGAGTAACACCTCCAACTACGTTAGAACCGTATTCTATCATTTGGCCTGCGTGGAATGTCCCCTCGCCACCTGTAAATCCTTGAACAATAATTTTAGAGTCTTTGTTTACTAAAACGCTCATGAGTAGTTGTTTTCTTTTGCGGTTTTTAATTGCCCGGCAAATTTAGGCCAAACCTCCTCCATCTTCCCCCTTCTTTCCTCAAATTTGCAATGTGAAAAATTCAATGCCCCAAGCCCTAGACGGCTCTACCATTTGCGCAATCTCCACCTCACCTGGTGCAGGAGGTATCGCAGTAGTTAGGGTAAGCGGCCCAAATGCATTGGAAATCAGTTCATCTATTTTCTCTAAAACGCTAAGCTCAGGCAACGATAGAGGCGTTGTTTTTGGAAGAGTAATGGATNGGGAAGTGATAGTTGACGAAGGCCTAGCGCTTGTGCTTTGCGGCCCTGGATCATACACAGGCGAGGACACTGTTGAGTTCAATATTCACGGATCTCAATTCATTCAGAGTGAAGTTGTACGACTGTTAATTCTAGCTGGTTGTCGTCTAGCAGGCCCTGGAGAGTTCACTCAACGCGCCTTCTTAAATGGAAAACTCGACCTAACCCAAGCAGAAGCCGTAGCCGACCTCATAGCAGCAGAGCACTCAGGAGCTCATAGACTTGCAGTTGAACAATTAAGAGGAAACTTCTCACGCGAAATAGGAGCTTTACGAGAGTCGTTAATTGAGTTTGCAGGATTATTAGAACTAGAATTAGATTTCTCTGAAGAGGATGTAGAGTTTGCAGATAGAACTAGATTTTTTGAGTTGATTGAAAAATTACTTGAAAGAGTTTCGTCATTAGCCGATTCATTCCGCTCTGGAAATGCAATTAAATCAGGAGTTCCAATTGCAATACTCGGAGCTCCCAACGCTGGTAAGTCCACTCTTTTAAACGCCNTTGTTGGTGACGATAGAGCTATCGTTTCTGATATAGCCGGCACAACAAGAGATGTTATTGAGGACACTTGTGTGATTGAAGGAACACTATTCCGCTTCATTGATACTGCTGGTATTCGCGACACATCTGACGTAATTGAAACTGAGGGAATAAAGCGAGCGTATGCCAAAGCTTCAAGCGCACATACAGTTTTATACATGTTGGATNCAAGCACTGATGATTTGGGCTTGGCAACAATGAAGATCTCATCTTTAGACCTTTCCGAAGAATCAAATGTTATTGCTCTTTGGAATAAATGCGATTTAAATGATGCTCCTTCAGGACAAATTGAAGGATGCTCAAATTCAATTCACATTAGCGCTTCGTCAGGTGAGGGAATTGATGAGTTGAAATCTTTGCTTGTTGAGTCACATGGCATTTCTGATAGCACCTCATCTTTAGTTGTGACAAACGCTAGACATTACGAAGCACTTGTAAATGCCAAACAAAGCCTTGAGTCTGTAAAGCAAGGGCTAAGTGGCGAAACTCCTTCTGACTTAGTTGCAATTGACGTACGCCAAACCCTCCACCACTTAGGCTCAATCACAGGTGCAGTCCACGCTGACGACATCCTTGGCCATATCTTTTCTCACTTCTGTATCGGGAAGTAACCTCAGTTTTTATCTTGTAGGTCAAACCATTTTGACCAATGATAATTTTTAGACTTAGCCCTACCTTTGCAGCGTTAAATTGCACATGCAATGGATCCTAACGCTGGTAAGAAAAAATTGATGAACAAGCTCGGTAGAGAAGATGCGATTGCCGCACTCCATGCCGAGGATTTTGAAAGGAGAACAACTTCTTTTTACAGATACGTAGATATTCCAGATCCCGATGGCTTAAGAGATGAGCTATATAAAGAGTGGTCTGAATTGGCCGTGTTTGGCAGAGTTTACTTAGCTCAGGAAGGGATAAATGCTCAGATTTCTGTTCCTGAGCATAATTGGGATGCATTTATTAAAGTTCTTCACGCAAGAGAGGAATTCGCTGATATGCACCAAAAGATTGCAATTGAGGATGATGGCAAGTCCTTCTTCAAACTGATGCTTAAGACTAAAAGCCAAATTGTAGCTGACGGGCTTGAGTATGGGGAATACGACATCTCTAATGTTGGCACTCATCTAGATGCAAAGGCTTGGAATGAAGCCATGGATGAAGGTGCTATCGTTGTGGATATGAGGAATCACTACGAAAGTGAAATTGGCCATTTTAAGGGCGCTGTTTGTCCTCAGTCCGACACTTTTAGGGAAGAATTGCCTGAGGTTCTTGAGGATTTGAAGGGCAAGGAGGATGAGAAAATCTTGCTCTACTGTACCGGAGGAATAAGATGTGAGAAAACTTCTGCATATTTAAAGCACCACGGCTTTAACGATGTAAATCAGTTAAATGGTGGAATTATTAATTATGCTCGCCAACTTAAAAAGGATGAAACTATTGAAAATAAATTCATTGGTAAAAATTTCGTTTTTGACGAAAGGTTAGGTGAGCGAATTTCTAATGATGTAATAGCAAATTGTCATCAATGTGGTGAACCTTGTGATGAGCATGTAAACTGTAAGAATAAAGTGTGTAATCTTCTATTTATACAGTGTTCAAAGTGCCAAAAGGCACATGGGGGGTGTTGTAGTCCTGAGTGTTTGGACTTTTCAAAATTACCAGAGGAGGAGCAGGTAAAAAGGCGCAAGGGAATGAAAAACGAGGCACGTTTTCACAATCATCAAAAGAGAGACCTTTCTAAAGGGTTCAAATAACTGCGCTAAATTCCTTATTTTGCAGGATTAATTAAACCTGCACACAAAGAAGCCCTATGCAAGCAATTCGTACGGTTCTATTTTTTGGGATTTTAACTCTCAGCTCCATTTTTCAAGAAGCATGGTCATTTGAAGGTAGCGCGAGTGTTCTTCCTTTATTCACAACTGATGCAACAGAAGGATTGCAAGGATCCGGATTTGTAGTTCACTTTACAAATACTTCTGTTGGCATAAACGAATCATGTGGAACTCCTGTTTCATATGCTTGGATAATAGATAATGGTTCGGAAGGAGTTGATTGGGATTATGTAGAGAGTACAAATGCAAATACTGTTGATTTAGCTGTTGAATTCTACAACGAAGGATGTTATGATGTCACATTAATAGGAACTGATTGCGCAGGTGTTAACTCTACGCAGCCTTTGGAAATTACTGTTGCAGGTGATCCAGAGTTATTTTACACAAATTATGCTACTAATGGAACTTGTACAAACGGTATAGCTCAAATTGCTTTTGAAATAGCTCCACACAACAATAACGAACTTAACCTGTCTGTATACGTAGACGGAGCGCCATATGGAGTTCCATATTCATACCAGACATTTTTATTCTGTACTGAACCCTCAGATGTATTATTTACAGATATTATCATAATAGAAGACTTATCACCAGGAAATCATCAAATCATTTTATTCCTTGAAGGTGATTTATCTCAAAACACAGTTACTATACTTGAAAACATTGTTGTATATGAAGCGCCAGAATTAACGCTCTCGTCAGAAAATCTTGCATTTTGTTCTGACGAAGAAATTGAGGTTAACGCAACAATTGAAAATGGCCTTAACCCATTCTTACTTGAATGGTATATCAATGGATCTTTGCAGTATTCAGAAGCTGTTAACGAAAACTTTTCAAGCTATTCATACGATATTGATCAAATTGACGGACCAGCTAGTATATCTCTAACAATTTCTGATTCAAATGGTTGTTCAACTAATAAAGAGTTGAATGTTGAAGTTTATCCTGACGTAGAAATTGATGTTGTGACAACTGCTTCATGTAGTGATAATGATGCTGTATTTACAGCTAACGGAAATGCAACGCAATATGTTTGGCCTACTACACTTTTTAATGTAAATAATCCAGTATTAGCAGTTGGAGGAATGGACACTCAGTCTGCAATAATGGCTAATGCAACTACCGTAGATGTTTTAGGACAAACAGTATACACCGGAACTCTAGATGGAGTTCTTGTTTGTAGTTCTCAAGCGTCTATAAATGCAGTTGTTTTTCCTAGTCCAGAACTTATCGTTAGCCCTTCTATCGGAACTACGTTCTGTGAAGATGAAGAGCCAGAATTAACTGCAACTGGAGCAAATATTTACAATTGGAATCCAACACCAATAAGTCAAGAAAATGGGATTGCGACATTTCAAAGCAATTTAGCATCCCTTTCAGGAACAGTTGATGGAACTATAAATTATGGAACACAGTCTTGCACAAGTACTGCAATATTTAATTATGAAATTTTAGATATACCAAATGTATCATTAGCTGTTGACAGGAATGTTCTATGCGGACCCGAAGAGACAGTTACTGCAACAACTGAAATGGACCCTTCAGACTACACTTTTGAATGGTTTGTAAATAGCTTCCCTGTTAATAATGGAAGTTCAAATAATAGTTTAACTTCAACTTTTACATATACTGAAAATGCTGGGTTAAATGATATTTTCTGTCTTGTTACAGCGAATAATGGCTGCGATAATGGTTCTGTGATTGTTGTTGAAATGTTAGAGGGTGCAGAAATAAGCTTAAATGCTCCAGCTATTTGTGAAAATGAGCCTTTCTACATTGAAACTACAACAAACGGAAATATTACATGGAATGAAAGTGGAGCAAATCCATATTCTAACGGTTATTATTATCAACCTGTAATAAATGGAACAATATATTCAGCAACTTCAATCGTCACATCGCCATCTGTAATACTTACAGAACAGTACGATTGTGAAGCAGAAGCATCTGTCGTTGTTGAAACAAGGACTTCACCGGATTTGGATTTTATTTTCTCAGGAATACCATGTTCGGGAGAAAATATTCAAGTAGATATTAGTGGCGCTCAAAGCTATTCTTGGACTTCAAATCCAAATGAAAATGGATCTTCAGTAAATCCAGACGGTACTAACCCAGAATTTAATATTCTATCGCTCGGATATACAGATATTATTCCAGGTGACTTAAATGTAGAGGCTACAGGCAGTATTGAATACAGTGATGGATCTGATCTAACTTGTTCAACAACTGAGACTTTCACTAATACCATCAATGCAAACACGTCCTTTCAAATAATTGGTGATACAGATATTTGTGAAGGAGAATGCATTAATCTGTCCGTTCAATTTGATGATAATCCTAGCGGAGCTTCTTTTACATACAGTTGGTTTTTAGATGGTAATCCTCATTCAAGTTTAGACACTTTTACAGAATGTCCTGCTTACCAAACTGGAGTAGCTGAAATTACTCTTATTGTTGAAGCTGGAAGTGCAGCTTGCCAATCAACTCAAACAATTTTTGTAAACACGTCACAAATTCCTGTCATTACAGCAACTGCTGATGTATACGAAGGGTGTACTCCTTTGACAGTAAACTTCACAGCTACTAATCAATTTGCTGGAATTACTGCATGGAACTTCGATAACGGATCTTCAGAGACCGGAGTTGATATAACACAAATGACATTTGATTGTCTTGATTATAATACTGGTGATTGTATTTTCGACGTAAGTTATACAGCCATTTCTTCTACTAATCCCACTTGTACTGCAACTGAGATTGTTCCTATTACAGTACACCCAATACCCGTAAGCGATTTTTATTTACTAGATACAATTTTGTGTTATGAAGAAGGTGTAGATGCCATGATAAATGCAGTCAATAGTTCATCTGAGCTCACAGGTCAAACATGTACAGCTGGTAATTCTCCTTACACATGGACTCTATTACCAACGGGATCTAGTACATGTACTGAAACAGTCAACGAATTACCATTGCTAACAACTCCAGATATGGGAAATTTTACTTTGACACTTGAGGTGATTGATCAATACGGGTGCACAAACCAATCAAGCCAAAACTTTATAGTTGTTGAAGCACCTACTCCTGAAATCGCATTTTTGCAAAATTCTGTATGTCTACCAACACAAGTAGAAATTTTAAATACAACGACCGGTGCTGCAAGTTTTGATCTTGAAATTCCTGGATTTGTAATTCCTACAAACTTTAATTCTCCATACATTCTAAATATAGAGTACCCAGGTTATTACGAAGCTGAATTTACTGTCACATCTCCTGAAGGATGTTCAGTAGAAGTAGATATTGACCCCGCCTTTGAAGCATGGAATTCACCTGTTGCTGATTTTACAACAAATTCAACATACATCAATATACTTGAGCCAATTGTAAACTTTACAAATCTAACAAATGGAGGAACAGATTTTATTTGGTCTTTTGGTGATGGGGACGGATCATCTGAGGTGAATCCATCTCATGAATATTATGAAGCTGACGATTACCAGGTTCAGTTGTATGCAACTAATCAGTACGGTTGTTCAGATGTTAGCACTCAAACTATTTCTGTAAATAACCTTCTACAGATTTTTGTTCCAAATTCTTTTACTCCAAATAATGATGGAAATAACGACGCATGGTGGCCTGTTATTAGTGGCAAGGAAATAATTGCTCAATATGAACTTTGGATATATAATAGATGGGGTAATCTTGTATTTTTTTCCACAACTCCTGAAGAACCATGGATTGGAGAAAATGCTATTAGTGGAGGTGGTGAATACTACGCAACAGGCACTGAAGAATTCACTTGGAAAATTGAAATCAAAATGGTCGATGGACTTGGAGCAATTAAAGAATCTGGTCATGTTTACTTAGTTCGATAAAATACTTTTTTATGAAAGCATTTGTATTTCCTGGACAAGGATCACAATACCCTGGCATGGGTAAAGATCTTTATGATGCATCGTCAATTGCTAAGCAACGATTTGAAGAAGCTAACGACGTTCTTGGCTTTAACATCTCAGATATTATGTTCAATGGAACCCCTGAGGAACTAAAGCAAACTAAGGTTACTCAACCAGCAATTTTCCTTCACTCAACAATTCTTGCTGAAGTTTTAGGAGACCAAATCAAGCCAGATATGGTTGCTGGACACAGCCTAGGTGAGTTTAGTGCAATGGTTGTTGCTGGAGGACTTTCATTTGCAGATGGGTTAAATCTTGTTTCAGCAAGAGCAAATGCCATGCAAAAAGCTTGTGAAAGAACACCATCGACAATGGCTGCTATTTTGGGTTTAGAAGACAGCATAGTTGAAGACATTTGCGCAATTACAGACGGAGTTGTTGTTGCAGCTAATTACAATTGTCCAGGTCAAATAGTAATCTCTGGAGAAATTACATCTGTAGAAGCAGCTTGTAAAGCTTTAACTGAAGCTGGAGCAAGAAGAGCTGTTCTGCTACCTGTTGGTGGAGCATTTCACTCACCGTTAATGGAACCAGCAAGGGAAAAGCTTGCATCGGCTATTAAAGCTACAAACATAAGTGAACTTCGTTGCCCAATATTCCAAAATGTTAGCGCACATGCAGAAACTAACCTTAATACTATTAGAGAAAATTTAGTTGCTCAACTTACAGCTCCAGTTAGATGGACTCAAAGCATGGAGGCGATGATTGTTTTTGGCGCAACTTCAGCTACTGAAGTTGGACCAGGAAAGGTCCTTCAGGGATTATTTAGAAAGGTAGACAGAGCATTCCAAACAGAATCTGCAGCTTTAAGCTGATATATCTCCTTTAATTTCCTGAGTAATTAGTCCGTCTTTAATTCGTTGTTCGCGAAGCATTTGCGCTTTCTTGCTCAAGAAAGTTCCTAAGCTTTCTTTACGCTCATTTTGCTTTACCATCAAACGATCCATTATGATATTATTCATAAGTGAAAAATACGGACAACATATCGACTAATGGTTTGGGTTAAATAATAGTTATTCAACCCCAATTGGTGATTTTTTCAAGCTTAAGTTTCTCCTGTAAAAAATCCAAAGCAAAAATGCAGACATCCCCGCTAATACCGCACAGAATAAGTAGATGTTGGGCAAGAGTTCGTGGTTCGATGCAAAGAGAGTCCCAGAAATAAATGCACCACCACCAATTCCTATTTCTAGGGCCATGAGCATTGTACTCAAACCCAAAGCGACTCTATTCTTAGGTGCCAAATCAGCGGTCCAAGCAAAGATGGTTGGCATATTCACGCCAATTGAAAGTCCATAAATTACACCACCCAAGGCAGCAAGTTCCTTTGTTGTTGCAATGCTCATAATACCCATCCCAATTAAGAGCAAAGATCCACCAAATACTAACAATGGTTCTCTTCCATACTTGTCCGAAGCCTTACCTGCAATAAATCTCATAAATATTGAGGACAATACAATTATCGTATTAAAAAGCCCTTTGTACTTAAAACCTAGAGCATCAACAAAGTCAGGTGTTATTGTTAGGAAGACTCCAAATGCAGCTGATATTGGAATCAAATACAATGCTGCAGGCCAAGCTGATTTTTCGAAAATACCGCCCTTTAATATATTCAGGTCATCAAGAATGACTTTTCTGTGGCTTGGAAGTGATTCCGGAAGCTTCAATGTGAACAATAAAGCAATTATCCCTAGAACTGAAGATGTAATGAACATAGCATCATAGTCGTATTCTACTGCGAGATAACTGCCTAGTGCTGGTCCTCCAGCCATACCAGCATTTCCTGCTATTCCAAGATATCCAAGAGCTTCACCCCTCCTTGCTTTAGGAATGATATCAGTTAGGAATGCACTTGTCCCTGTGGGCCTAAATCCTGTACTCATACCGTGCAGCATTCTAAGAGCGAGAAAACACCAAACACCCCACATTGCGGTTTCTGGATTTGCAGACCAAGTGTCGTGCATCTTTCCAACTAACACATAGACAAAACCTGCAAGGGCAGCTACTGTAGTTCCAAAAACCATCACCACCCTCCTTCCAGCTCTATCTGCAATTCTACCTGAAAAAAATCTTGAAATAAAAGCACCTAAAGTGAATAAGCCAATGATATAGCCAAGTAAATGTCCAGCACCCATTTCAGATAAATAATGTGGCAGTTCGGGCATGATCATCCCAAAGCTTGCCATAAATAAAACCGTGCTACAACACAGCAACCCAAAAGAGGATGTGAATAATTTCATCGGCTACAAAGGTAGTCTCGTACCTTTATGCATTAGTGAAACAATACCCACCTAAAATAATAGTCGCTTGGGGAGAGGCAATTAGCGGAAATGAAAAGATTCGGGATTGGTTGATAAAAAATAACTACCCTGAATTAGCTGCATTTTCTTCTGCCTTGAATCTAAATGATGACGCTAGGTCATGGCTTATGAAGAATGGACACCCAGAGCTTTTGGCCTTAGTTATGGGAGCTGAAGGTGATGAAAAAGCTTGTAACTGGCTAAGATCTAATGGGTATTCTAAACTTGCTCTGATGGCAGAGGGAGCTGACAACAATGATGAAGCAATTGAGACTTTATTAAAACTAGGCCTAAAGGAAAGTGTAATGCTTAGCATGAAGATGCGTGGCGTAAAAAACGCAATCCAAAGAGACCAAGACGATTGGCACACTTATTCAACTAGGTAAGTACACTAAGTGGCTTTGGGTTTTGGGATGAATGAATTCATTGCTTACCCTCAATATATCCTCGGCAGTTATTTCTTCAATGGCTTTGAAGAATTCTGAAAGCGGCTCAACTCTATTGTATAGCAGATAACTCTTTGCTAGTCCCGACATCATGGCTGTACCCGAATCCTGACTTAGCGCGATTTGGCCTATGATCTGCTTTTTGAGATCGTGGAGTTGTCGAGTACTCATTTTCTTAGTGCACATAATTCTGAGCTCCTTGTTTACTAGCCTTTCAACTTTACGGTGGAATTTTGAATCAGTGCCAAAATAGATAGAGAACACACCGCTATCAGCGTACGGCGTATATCCGGCTTCAATGTGATATGCCATTCCGTACTTCTCGCGAATATTCATGCTTAAACGACTATTCATGGCAGGTCCACCGAGATAGTTTGCGAGCAGAGTAAGCGGGAGCTTATCGTTGTGATCAGCGCCAACAGTCATAGACCCCATAAGGTGGTGAACCTGGTAAGTGTCTTGAACTATTCTGTTATCAAATACTTCTACTGGGCGTGGCTTCTTTCTCTTGACTCCTTCTCCTTTGCCTTTGAAATCGCTTAGGTATTTCTGACAAATCCTTTTGAGCTTCTTGATGGGTGTTGAACCAACCGATGCGAATACCATTTGGCCTGGGGAATAATTCCTCTTAACAAAAGCCTGAATGTCAGATTTTCTAAGAGACTTAACAGATTCCGGCGTGCCTAAAATGGTTCGGCCTAGGGGATGCTTCCCAAACAACCTCTCCTCAAATTCATCGAAGATTACGTCGCTAGGATTGTCCATCACAGAAGCAATTTCATCCAAAATCACATCCCTCTCCTTTACAATCTCTTTAGCTGGGAAAGTTGAATTGAAAGCAATGTCTGAGATAAGTTCAACAGCTCTGTCTAAGTCGCGCGCCAAAAACGAAGCGCTAATCCAAGTCTCTTCCTTAGTGGTGTAAGCGTTTAGCTCGCCACCTACCCTTTCCAAACGATTTAAAATGTGATAGGTCTTACGCTTCTTTGTTCCTTTAAATAGACAATGCTCAATAAAATGAGCAACTCCACCCTCACCCTTTATTTCATCTCTACTTCCAGCATTAATCACCAAGCTAACATGACTCGCAGCACGAGGCACTTCCTTGTGAATCACTCTGATTCCATTGTCCAATGTAAAGGTGTGAAATTCTGCTTCCATTACTTAAACAATTAAGGCCAAACCCACCATAAATATCACACCTGAAACAAGCAATGCCGCCATCGTATAAGGCAGAATGTCTTTTGCCTTAAGTCCAGTTATTCCTAACAATGGCAAAGCCCAAAACGGCTGTAACATGTTTGTCCATTGATCTCCGTAAGCCATGGCCATCACTCCTTTTTCAATAGACATCCCTGTGCTATTGCATGCTTCTAAAACTAATGGACCTTGTACAGCCCATTGACCACCTCCACTTGGCACGAAAACGTTTAGGATTCCAGACGAAGTAAAAATTGCAAGTGGAAGTGTCTCTGATGATGTTGCAGAAACTAAGGTCGCGGATAAAACATCAACTAACCCAGTGCCAGTAACAACTCCCATTATCCCAAAGTAGATAGGGAATTGGAGCAATATTCCTGCAGCACCACCAATTGATTTGTTTAGTGCACCAACTAAGGCGCTAATGTTTTTGTGAGCTAAAAGCGCAAGCCCCAATAAAACTAGATTAATCCAATCTGGTGTTACAAAACTTAACCATGTCGCTCCTGATCCACCAAAAGCTATCCAACCTGCAGTTCCTAACGCCAATAGTCCAAATCCAATAGCCAATACATACCCATAGTCTAGAAAACTGGCGACAGAATCAATGGTTTTAGATTCTGGTTCAAAATCCATGTCGTTTTCTGCAACGTCAACATGAGTGTTTGGGATAATTCTACCTAGGTAGAGGAAAAGACCCACAATTGCCGTCATTACAACTAGTGTCAATCCTAAATTCCAAGACGTAAATACAGTTTCAGAAATTGAAATTGAATTGGGAATGGGCGTAGCCCACTCTAATCCTTTAGGGAATAATTCTGGTAGATGACCTGGCTCAGCGACTTTCAACGGCGCACTTCCGCTCAGTCCACTATGCCAAACAAGCAAGCCAGTATAACCTGCTGCTCCAACAACTCCAGCATGTGCTACTTTCTTATCTATTACAACTTTAGCAATCAGTGCGCCAGCAACAAGACCTAAGCCCCAATTAACCCAACCTAGTATCATGGCTACTAATGCAACATATGCTGCTGCATTTGCTGGTTGTTTAACAGCAAAATTTGCTACACCATCTAAGGCATTTCGTACTGGTTTAGATAATGCTAGAACATGGCCTAGCACTAACATATACATTGCCTGAAACCCAAATCGCATCAACCCTGGGTTCCACAAACCATCAGACCAAGCCTTTATTACTTTGATAGGCTCGCTAACGAAAAGTGCAGATACAAGGGCAACTAATGTGAGGGTCAATGCTATCGCCATTGGTGATGGCAACAAGCGTTGAAAACCCCTAGAATAAGAATTTAGCCACCCTGACATATGAGGTTTTAGAATGGTAGGTCGTCCTCACCTGCTGGCTCGACAACCATAGGCTCGACATCAGGTAGTGGAGCCGAATCAACTGGTGAAGTTTCTTGAGATGACTGATCACTTGAAGACCCAGCACCATCACGCTCAATTCTCCACGCATTCAAATCAACGTAGTAGTTTCCGTTGTATTCCCTACCCCTTAAGTCGAATTTCACAAGAATATTATCGCCTTCACCAAGGCCATTTAGCTGTTCAACTCTCTCTTTAAGAGCGCTTAGTTTAATATCCTGTGGGTACTGTTCGTTTGTAGTAATAACGAAGTCGCGCTTGTAAAAACCGCTTGGGAAGTCCTGTTGTTCAAAGAGGACTTTGATCTTTCCTTTTAACTCAAATGCCATAGCATAAAAGTAAACTGTACAAAAGTAAATTGAACATTATCCCAGATTAAAACTGAGAAGTGTTTTCCACGCTCCATCAACATCCCCATTGTCGAGAAGATTAACAGCGTGTTTATGAAGTTCCAATTCTAATGCTGAACCATCATCCTGAAGTTCCAAGAAGATTTCACTTAGCTCCATAAGCTTGTAATCGTTCACATCAGTCTCATCAGGAAGAACTTCGATGTTTCCTAACATTGCAAGATGACGTCCAGTTAAAACTGAACTCAATCGTATATCATCTGGAATACTATCTACACCAATCCCAAGATTTGCTAATGGCTTTGGTACTTCAAAAAGAGTATCACCTGAAGCTCTTACGTAGAAGTTTCCGCCGCATCTTCCGACAAGATCAATTTTCTGAGGATCAGGAAATCCATCTTCATTCAAAATGTCGTTCCTAAAATGCATTTTAAGTATCTCACACACGACTAGCTGACCTGCTCCAGGATTGTCTCCAAAAGAATCTACTCTCAGGACTTTACATTCAAAAGAAACAGGAGCTTCAAGTACTCTAGGTGGTTTAATCACATCTGAAGCCACTTCAGTTAGACCTGCTTTTTCAAACTCATTTACACCCTTTTCGTATTCAGTACTTGCTAATGAACATGCGTGCACAGTGTTGTAATCAACCATGTTCACTACAACTTCGGGTACTTCTAATACGTTTTCGTAAGTATGTTTTGTTGTATTGTCTCTACCTCTCCTAGCTGGCGAGAATATTAGAATAGGGGGATTTGCTGAAAACACATTGAAATAGCTGAACGGAGCAAGGTTTACTCTGCCATCAGAATCAATAGTACTTGCAAATGCGATTGGTCTTGGCGCAACACCACCTAACAAGCAAGCGTGAAGCTTGCCTGGATTTAATTCACTTGGATTAAATGAGGTGTGAGACATTGAAAGAACTATTTGGGCTTGTGGTTTTCTACAATAGAAGCGGCGTCTAAAACTTTTGCCTTTAAGTCTTCTTTAAACTGAGCAATTTTATTGAGAAGGTTTGAATCTGCAACTGCTAGGGTTTGGGCTGCAAGAATTCCTGCATTCCTTCCTCCGTCAAGAGCAACAGTAGCAACTGGCACACCAGCTGGCATTTGCAATATGCTCAAAACGCTATCCCAACCATCAATAGAATTACTCGATTTAACTGGAACACCTATAACTGGAAGCGGAGTGTAAGACGCAACCATTCCAGGAAGGTGAGCTGCGCCACCTGCACCAGCAATAATCACTTTTATACCTCTACCTACTGCGCTTTTTGCGTATTCGGCAAGTCTGTCTGGCGTTCTATGAGCGCTAACAACAGT
>PBEE01000026.1:0-14855 GCA_002717605.1 Crocinitomicaceae bacterium
CGCAAAAGCAGGCGTTACCGAGGTAGAAATAGAGCATAAAGACTTTAAAATCACAATAAAGTCAGAGATGCCAAAGAAAGGAAAGAAGGTTTCCGAGGAGCCAATTATCCAACAAATTCAAGTTCCAGTTGCTACTCCTGTTATACAGACACCGACTATAGCACCACCAACGACTATAGCACCACCAACGACTCCAGCAGTACCAACGACTCCAGCAGCATCAGCGACTTCGGAACCAACAACAGAAGCGCCATCGGCTCCCCTAAAAGACGATACTACTAATTTCATTGAAGTAAAGTCACCCATGATTGGAACTTTTTACAGACGACCTAGTCCAGACAAAGATCCGTTTAAAGATGTTGGAGATAGCATCAAAGAAGGCGACATTGTTTGTGTAATTGAGGCAATGAAGCTCTTTAACGAAATTGAATCAGAGGTAAGCGGTAAGATTGTGAAATTCTTAGTCGAGGACAACTCACCTGTAGAATATGATCAACCACTTTTCCTTGTTGATCCTTCTTGATCAATCTGAAAAATCATGTTTAAGAAAATCCTCATAGCAAATAGGGGTGAAATCGCACTACGCGTTATTCGTACCTGCCGCGAAATGGGCATAAAAACAGTAGCTGTTTATTCAACTGCAGACAAAGACAGTCTTCCCGTAAGATTTGCTGACGAAGCCGTGTGCATTGGCCCTGCTCCAAGTAGTGAGAGCTATCTAAATATTCCCAATATTATTGCCGCTGCTGAAATTACTAATGCTGATGCTATCCATCCAGGATACGGTTTCCTTAGTGAAAACGCAGCATTCTCAAGAGTATGCCAAGAAAATGATATTAAATTCATTGGTGCTAGCCCGGAGATGATAGATGCCATGGGAGATAAAGCATCTGCAAAAGCAACAATGAAAGCAGCAGGTGTCCCAACAATTCCAGGAAGTGAAGGAATTCTTGATTCTTTAGAAGAAGCAAAAGCTTGCGCAAAGGAAATTGGATACCCTATTATGCTTAAAGCAACTGCTGGCGGCGGTGGTAAAGGAATGCAAGTTTGTAAAGATGACGAGAGCTTAGCAGAAGGATGGGAAAGTACTAGAAGGGAAGCTGCCGCTGCATTTGGTAATGACGGAATGTATATGGAGAAATTCGTTGTAGAACCTCGACATATCGAAATCCAAATTGCTTCTGATTACAGAGGTAAGGCATGTCACTTAAGCGAGAGAGATTGTTCAATCCAAAGACGGCACCAAAAGTTGGTTGAAGAAGTTCCATCTCCTTACATGACAGACAAACTCAGAGAGAAAATGGGCGAAGCTGCAATTAGAGCAGCAGAAGCAGTAAAATATGAAGGTGTTGGAACTGTAGAATTCTTAGTTGATGCAAATAGAGATTTCTATTTTATGGAAATGAATACGCGCATCCAAGTAGAGCACACAATTACAGAAGAGGTTATTAACTATGATTTAATAAAAGAACAAATCAAGCTAGCTGCAGGAGAAAAGATTAAAGGAAGAAATCACTTCCCTACAATGCATGCAATCCAATGTAGAATCAATGCAGAGGACCCAGATAGAAATTTTTCTCCTTGCCCTGGTGATATTACAAATTATCACCAACCAGGAGGCCATGGTGTTCGATTAGACACTCACGCTTATGCTGGATACCGTATCCCTCCATACTACGACAGTATGATTAGCAAATTGATTGTTGTAGCCCAATCTAGAGAAGAAGCTATTACCAAAATGGAGCGTGCCCTTGATGAATGCATAATTGAAGGCGTGAAGACTACTATTCCCTTCCACAAAAAACTTATGAAGCATGAGAGATTTCGTTCAGGAAATTTCACTACTAAGTTCTTAGAGGAAGAATCTATCTGATTTCAATATATGGGTCGTGTTATATGATATGTATGGAGATTTATTTAAAATACTTCTAAAAAATTTAATGTATTTGATTATTAAGAGACTAAGTCATACTTCATTTAAAAGACCATATAACTTTACTGCATCAATCGCCTCTACAGATTTTGTCATTAATGAAAATCACTAATAAGTCTAAACAGTATTAATCTGAAAGGAAATACGCTCTGTTTATTGAGTTAATGCGGTTTTGTTCCTAGTTAAGCCTCTCTATGCTTAAATCGTCTTTATTATAAGAACTACTAATAGTTTACATCTAAATTATGCTGATGTAGATTTTACAGTTATGTTAGCCAACTTATAGAATGTCAAATAAACCATAAGTGAAAATGATTGTATGACCGTTATTTCGACGCCATTTTTGTATTGTCCATAATTTGAGACATTATTATGCTCTAGACTTCTTCAATCTAGCGATAATAATAAGGAAATATCCGACAGTTCCTGCAATGATGAGCATTGCGGTTTGGGTTAACCATACAACATTACCTACTGCAAGACCTATTACCTTGTCATAACCTATAGACTCGAACCCAAGCATAACAGCACCTTGATATGACCCAACTCCACCAGGCGAAGGGAATAACATCCCAAATCCACCACTTACCATCACCCATAATCCCTGAAAAACGCCCAAATCCTCAAGACCATCCATAGAGATGAAAATGACAAAGGTCATCAAGTAATAAAAAATCCAAATGAATAATGTATACGCAATAAACAATGTCTTGCCCTGCATGTTTTGGACACTCTTCGCACCATCACCTATTCCTTTAATGAATTTAAGGATTTTAGAATTCTTGTTCTTTCTTTTCAAAATAACATAGCCACCTATTGAAAGAACACCCATTGCTAATCCTAGAATAACTAGTGCTGATCCTCCTGGGATTTGGACTGATTCAAACAAACCCCAAACAGCATCAATATTTGTAATGAATGCAACTGTTAAAAATATTAATAGCATCAATAAATCCACTACTCTTTCTGTAATTACAGTGCCAATGAGTTTATCTAATGGCACATCATCCGTTGAGTTTAAAGCAGCACATCGTGCAACTTCTCCAGATCTTGGGACAAAAATATTTGCTAAATATCCAAAAGCAACAGCAGCAACAGCGTTTGTAATTGATGCTTTAAACCCCATTGGATTCAATAATAAATTCCACCTGATTCCTCTAATTACTACAGCTAGAAGTCCCATTATAAATGTCACTGAAACAGCCCAAACCGGAGCAGAAGACATTTTTTCAATAAGTCCTTCCTTATCATCTACAAGATCAGTGAGCATTACAAGAAGGAATATCCCAATTGCTAAAAACGCAACATAAGTGATAACCTTCTTTGTATTCATTTAAATCATTTTATTTGTGTCTGTGTTTGGAAAAACGACAGTTGGTGTGAAGTTTTTTGCTTCTTCAATTGTCATTTGGCCGTAAGCAATAACAATAATTACATCTCCAGGCTGGCATCGTCTTGCTGCTGGACCATTTAGACAGACTTGGCCCGATCCTCTTTCACCATTGATGGTGTATGTTTCGATACGGTCACCGTTATTGATATTTACGATTTGGACTTTCTCCCCCTCCACCATTCCAGCGGCATCCATCAAATCAGGATCAAGTGAGATACTTCCTATATAGTTTAGATCAGCTTCTGTAATAGTTAGCCGATGCAACTTAGATCGCATTACTGTGATTAACATGGTGCAAAAATACTTTATTTTAATACTTTTCCTTTCGCCAAACCTCATAGGTTTTTAATGCTTCATCATACCACTCTAGGCCAAATCTTCTTACCAGTGCATCCCTACAAAATTCGAGTACACTTATCTCCTTAGCCACTCCACAAATTCGGGCTCCTTCACATATTATCCATTTGTGATAATTAAGGGCAGTAAAATCAACTAATTCCTTAATTCTAATGGGATACAAATGACATGAAATTGGTTTTTTCCATTCAGTTTTACCATCCCTATGTGCCTGTTCGATTCCACAATGAAGAGTGCCGTTCTCACTTTTAGTAGCATAAACACAAACACCTCCATCTATTAGGGGAGTCTCTAAACCTCCATCATTTCCAATAGTAAAAAGCCCTGTTTTAGAAATTACACTTAGACTTTCTTTAGACAAATAGAGTTTTACTTCGTCAAAAATCTCATCGAGAATAGCACACTCTTCTTCAGTAAGTGGAGCTCCCCCTTCTCCCTCTACACAACACGCTCCTTTACAAGCATTTAAATCACATGAAAAATGTTTGTCAAAAATCTCTTCTGAAAGAAGTTTACTCCCTACTATAATCATGTCTGCTAAGTTAAGCTCAGATTATATTTGCGACGATGTCACAAAATGGTAATGAACTAAAAATAAAGAAAGGGCTTTCTAGGGTAAAGATCTTGTTACCTACCATTTTGAGTTTGGGCGTAATTTACTACTTGTTTAAAGACGACTTTTCGCAATCTGAAGGCATCGTTTTTACTGGAAATTTAGCTATTGCTCTGGTTGCTGCATTGACCATGGTATTTATTCGAGACGCCGCATATGTAGTACGTCTTAAAATTCTGTCACTTGGCAAATTAAGCTGGAAAGGATCTTTTAACGCGGTTATGCTTTGGGAATTTGCCTCTGCCCTTACACCAACTGTAATAGGCGGCTCTGCATTTGCCGTCCTAATTCTTAAACGAGAGGGCTTAAGCTTAGGGCGAAGTGTAGCAACAGTTCTTGTAACTGCCCTTATGGATGAGTTATTTTATGTCATCGCAGTTCCAACCATACTTCTGTTTGTTACTGTTGACTCATTTTTCCCTCTCAATATCTCTAATCTTTGGTTTGAATCAGGAGTTAAAACCCTATTCTTTGGTGGTTATCTAATCACCTGCATAGTATCTCTTATTGTAATCTCGGCACTTTTTATCTCCCCAAGAGGAACAGGAAAGATCATTGCCTTACTATTAAAGTTGCCATTTTTAAATAATTGGAGCTATAAAATCGAAGACTGGACTGAGGAGTGGACTTTAGCTTCAGATAATTTAAAAGGACGTTCGTTTAAGTTTTGGATTGGAGCATTTGGATCAACATTATTAAGTTGGACCGCTAGATTTTTAACTCTCAATGCGATTTTAATAGCATTTATGGAGGCCATCCCACATGCAGATATTGTAGCAAAACAACTAGCAATGTGGATAGTAATGTTGCTAAGCCCCACACCTGGTGCTTCGGGTATAGCAGAAATTGCATTTCCTACATTTATTGGTCCTGCATTAACTCCAACCATTTCTATGTCAACACTTGGAGGAGTCGTGCTTTTATGGCGTTACCTTACATATTTTATTTACTTAATTATTGGCGCGATATTAGTGCCATTTTGGCTGACGAATACTAGTCGTACATAACTTAACTTTATCTCCCTAAGAAAAAATCATGGCTAAAGGAAAAGGAACAAGAGCTGTGCACGCNGGTGTTGAACCCTGCGAGGCAACAGGAGCAATTATGACTCCCGTTTACCAAACCTCAACATACGTTCAAGATGGTGTAGGAAATCACAAAGGATACGAATACTCAAGAACTCTCAATCCCACTAGGCACGCTTTGGAAAAGGCGCTTGCTGAATTGGAAGACGCTAAATACGGCTTGGCATTCGCTTCAGGTCTAGCTGCTATAGATAATTTAATAAAGATTCTAAAGCCTGGTGATGAGGTTATTTCAACAGATGATCTATACGGAGGGTCATACAGACTTTTTACTACTGTATTTGCCAATTATGGCATTAAGTTTCATTTTGTAGATCTAAGTGATGCTAATGCTTTAAGAAGTACTCTAAATGAGAACACTAAATTAGTTTGGATTGAAACCCCAACTAATCCAATGATGAAAATCACAGACATCAAAGCTGTGACTGAAACTGTTTCAGGAAATGATGTTCTAGTTTGTGTTGACAATACGTTTGCTACTCCAATGCTTCAGCAACCACTTAATGAAGGTGCTGATATAGTGATGCACTCAGCAACAAAATATCTAGGTGGCCACTCTGATGTAGTAATGGGTTGCTTAATGCTCAACGATGAAGTACTTGACGAAAAGCTGAGGACTCTTCAAAATTCTTGTGGAGCAATTGCTGGGCCAATGGATAGCTTCTTGGTGCTAAGAGGAATAAAGACCCTTCACTTAAGAATGCTGAGACATAGCGAGAATGGAAAAGCTGTGGTGGATTATTTATCAAGTCATCCAAAAGTTGAGAAGGTATTCTGGCCAGGTCTAGAGTCTCATCCGGGACATCAGATTGCAAAAAAGCAAATGACAGAATTCGGCGGTATGATATCTTTTATCATTAAGGGAGACAACATGGAAAATGCTCATAAGTTTGTAGAATCTGTAAAAATTTTCACACTGGCAGAATCTCTTGGTGGTGTAGAATCTCTTGTTGGACATCCTGCAACTATGACACACGCATCAATACCCAAAGAGGTAAGAGAAAAAGTTGGTGTTACGGATGGATTAATCCGTTTGAGTTTAGGAGTAGAAGATGTAGAAGATCTAATTGGAGATTTAAGTTCAGCATTCGACAAAGTTTAATGAGTAATACAAAAGAACATCACGCAGTTATTGGAGCAGGCTTAATAGGTGGGCTTTGGGCTTTACTACTCGCCCAAAGAGGATTTAAGGTTACACTTTACGACAGAAGACCTGACCCAAGAAAAGCAGGAGTTGATGTTGGTAGATCTATCAACCTAGCTCTAAGTGATAGAGGATGGCGTGCAATGGTAAAAGCTGGATTAGAAAACGAAGTTCAAAAAATAGCACTACCAGTAAAGGGGNGAATGATGCACGATCATGCAGGTAACCAGTTTTTCCAACAATACGGAAATGACCATCAATTCATATATTCAGTTTCAAGAGGTGGTTTAAACATGCTCTTGGTTGAGGAGGCAGAAAAGCACCCTCTAGTTGAAGTAAAATTTAACCATCCATGTTCTGGATATGTTCTTGATGGAGAAAAGGTCATTGTAAAGTTTAAAGATGGAAATACTATTTCCCATGACAGACTCTTTGGCACCGATGGAGTATACAGTGCGGTGAGGAGCACTATGGTTCGCAACGATAGGTTCAATTATACTCAGCAATACATTCCGCACGGATATAAGGAAATCCTTATGCTACCAAATGAGGATGGTGAGTATAGAATCGCAGAGAATGGGTTGCACATTTGGCCAAGGGGGCAGTTCATGTTCATGGCACTTCCCAATCCTGGAGGGAGCTTTACTTGCACTCTTTTTGCTCCTTTCGAAGGAGAAGAATCATTTGAAAAAATTCAATCTGATGAAGATGTTTTAACATTCTACAAGAAGCACTTTCCAGACACAATAAATATGCTCCCAAACCTAATAGATGATTGGAATGAAAATCCCGTAAGCTCAATGTGCTCTGTTAAGTGTTTCCCTTGGAATGATGGTGGTAGAGTTGCTCTTCTAGGTGATTCGGCTCATGCGATAGTTCCTTTTTATGGACAAGGAATGAATTGTGGCTTTGAAGATTGCTCAATCCTTGCTGAGCTAATTGACTCTCTTCCTGAAGCTGCTTCTAATAGGGATTGGTTAGATATGCTGGACAACTATTCTAGGGTGAGAAAGCCAGCAGCAGATGCAATTTTGGATTTGGCCTTACATAATTACATAGTGATGAGGGATAAGACTGGAGACCCAAGATTCCAGCTTCAGAAAAAGATTGAAGCTCGAATTGCTGCGGCATATCCTGATAAGTGGAAGCCCCTGTATTCAATGGTTACGTTCAGCCATACGCCATATAATGAGGCCTGGGATAGGGGTGAGTTGCAACAAGCAGTTATGAACGTTGTAATGTCGCAATCTGATATTCATACTTCTTGGGAGAGCGAAGAAATAATAGAACTTGCAATAAATACTTTGGAGAAATATGTAAAGGACCCAAATACTATAGCTCGTCCTGAACCCCTCCTATCATNAGATGTNTAGAATAAGGAACATAATTGCATTATTTATAGCGTCTGTCTTTTTGGCCCAACTAGCAAAAGCCCAACACCCTTCCTTCGAATCAACTTTAAAAACTCACAAGCCTTGGGCATTGACTTTTTCTGGTGGAGTAAATGGTTTTTTTAAAGGAAATGAGGCTTGGGATGTAAATGTGCCGTTCGCTGTTACTTCTCAAGGACAACAGACTTCATTAATAGAAGGTACTTGGACTCCAAACAATAAGCTTGGTTGGATGGCAGGGCTTGGTTGCCAATACGTTATTGATGATCCCATTCTCATTGATAGATTATCCTTCAATTTTATTGGCGCCAAAAGAAATATGTCAGAAAATTTCTATGGTTCCTTCAGAGAAGAAGCTGATACAAATGCTAATTTTTATGCTGATACAACTCTTGCAGTATCAAGGCATGCAATAAACATTGGAGCTTCACTAACAGCTTATAATTCTNTGACTATATCACCTGATTTATTCATAGAAAGCGGTCTTGGAATTTCATACAAAAGAGATTTTTTTGCTCAAACAATTTTGGACACAACAGGATATCCTTTCCAAGGGGAACCCCAAATCCATACCTTAAGTCTAGAAGCAACTATTGGCGTTGGAGTTATGATCTGGAAGGGCCGTTTCTTAAGAATGCATCTTACAACAGATCTTCTGCAATTCATAAAGGATGAAAATCATGTAAATTCCAGAAATGGAGCAAGCACATTCTTATGGACGATGCAAGATTACAGGCCTTATAGAATTGTCTTAAACTACGACTTATTCTTAAGAGTCAAAGGGAAGAAGAATTGCGCAAACCCCAAACACACAGAGGAAGCAANGGAGTTATTCAGCAGTGAAATGCGTGGCTATAGAAAGGCCAAGAAGAACAATAAGAAAAAGAAGAAGCGCAGGAAGGACATTTATTAGTCAGCGCACAGCTCAACTAGGACTTTCGCAGTATCTAATGGATGAAGAAAGGCAATTGTTTTACCATCAGCTCCTGGTTTTGGACCGCTTATGCACCTGTAACCTTCATCTTCAAGTCTAGAAATTTCTGCAACTATATCTTCTACGTGAAATGCTACGTGATGAAGGCCTTCACCCCTCTTAGCAATGTACCTCGCAATGGGCCCTTCCTCAGATTTTGATTGAAGAAGCTCTACTTTTGACTCCCCTGTTTGGAAGAAAGAAGTGATTACATTTTCATCCTCAACTTCTTCCCTTTTATACGGAGCAAAACCCAATACATCTGTAAAAACTTTTTCAGCAGCGGCTAAATCTTTTACTGCAATACCCAAGTGTTCTATCCTCTTCATGCTTCAAAGGTATGTAATCCGTAACTTTGCATGCATGAATCTATCCCTAGAAGGAAGAAGGGCGTTAGTCTGTGGAGCGTCACAGGGCATTGGCCTTGCTGCTGCACAAGAATTAGCTAGCCTTGGTGCAAGAATTACGCTTCTTGCTAGAAATGAAGAATCACTTAAATCTGCCCTAGCTACATTACCTAAAGTTAGCTCTGGATCTCACGATTATGCAGTTGCAGATTTTAGCAATTCAAACAATGTTTCAGATTTAGCGACAGATCTTGTGAAAACACATGAATTTGATATCTTAATCAACAATACAGGCGGACCTGCCGGAGGGCCTATATCAGAGGCAAACACTGATGATTTTCTTGCAACATTTGAGCAACACCTTCTTTGCAATCACAAATTAGTTCAAGCATTATTGCCTGGTATGAAAAGCAGAGGGCACGGACGAATTGTGAATGTAATTAGTACGTCTGTAAAAGCTCCTTTGAACAATTTGGGCGTTTCAAATACTATCAGAGGGGCTGTTGCAAATTGGTCAAAAACATTGGCAAATGAAGAGGGAAAAAACGGGATAAGAGTAAACAACGTATTACCAGGAGCAACTAATACTTCTAGACTTCAAGGAATCATAGAAACAAAGGCTGATAAGACAGGAAAATCAATAGATGAAGTCAAAAACGAAATGATAGGTGCTGTGCCTGCAGGAAGATTTGGAGAACCAAATGAAATAGGATCTGTAATTGCTTTTCTCTGCACTCCAGCAACTGACTACATCAGTGGTATTAATTTGCCCGTTGATGGTGGAAGAACCGCCTCTCTTTAATACTATATTTGCCTATACCAAACGTTTTAATAAACTACGTTTAACTACATACTATGCAGGAAAGAATTGATGCTTTTATGGCTCTAGCAGCCAAGCGCAATGCAAATGAACCAGAATTCCTTCAAGCTGTCCAAGAGGTAGCTGAAACAGTAATCCCTTTTATTGAGAAAAATCCTAAGTACGCAGACGTGCGCGTCCTTGAAAGAATGATTGAACCTGAGAGGACAATCATCTTCAGGGTTCCTTGGGTTGATGACGAAGGAAATGTTCAAGTAAATAGAGGATTCAGAGTAGAATTCAACTCTGCAATTGGACCTTACAAAGGAGGTTTAAGATTTCACCCATCTGTAAACCTTAGCATCCTTAAGTTCCTAGGCTTTGAACAAGTATTTAAAAACTCATTAACTACACTTCCACTAGGTGGTGGTAAAGGTGGCTCTGATTTCGATCCGAAGGGAAAAAGTGATAACGAAGTAATGCGCTTCTGCCAAAGCTTTATGACTGAACTAAGCAGACACATTGGTGCAGATACTGATGTACCAGCTGGTGATATAGGTGTAGGTGGGCGTGAAATTGGCTACATGTTTGGCCAGTACAAAAGGCTTCGCAATGAATTTACTGGAGTACTAACTGGAAAGGGTGTGAATTGGGGCGGTTCCCTAATTCGTCCAGAAGCTACTGGTTACGGAACAGTATATTTTGCTCAAGAGATGCTTGCAACACAAGGTGACTCGTTTAGCGGAAAAGAGGTAGTAATATCTGGATCTGGAAACGTAGCTCAATTTGCTGCTAAAAAGTGTATCGAACTAGAAGCTAAGGTCCTTACAATGTCAGATTCTAAAGGGTTCATCTACGATCCTGAAGGGATTGATGCTGAAAAGCTAGCATGGATTATGGATCTTAAGAACAAACGTAGAGGAAGAATCAGTGAATACGCTAATCAATATCCTAATGCTACCTTCACTGAGCTAAGTAGACCTTGGGGAACTAAATGTGATGTTGCTCTTCCATGCGCAACCCAAAACGAATTAAACGGTGATGAAGCGCAAACTCTTATAAGTAATGGATGTAAGTGTATTGCTGAGGGTGCAAATATGCCTTGCACCCCAAAGGCGGTAGAAGCATTCCATGGAGCTGAAGTTCTTTTCTCACCAGGCAAAGCGTCAAACGCCGGTGGTGTTGCTACATCTGGTCTCGAGATGACTCAAAACAGTATGAGACTGTCTTGGACTAGTGAAGAAGTAGATGAAAAGCTTCACAATATAATGAAGGATATACACAGTCAATGCGTTAAGTACGGAGCAAACGAGAATGGGCATGTTGACTACGTAAAAGGAGCAAATATTGCAGGCTTCGTAAAAGTTGCGGATGCCATGATTGACCAAGGAGTTGTATAATTATAAACTAAATGAAATCTGAAAAAATAAATTTAATTAATTCATTAGTCCTGATAATATTTGGGCTTTGGGGATATTTTGATACGCAATCATATACTGCATTTATACCTGTTGGATTTGGAAGTATCCTACTATTTTGCAACAACGGCCTTAAAGCTGAAAATAAAATCGTTTCTCATATAGCTGTATTATTAACATTTATAATACTTATTGCATTAATTGGAATGCGACTCCCAAAAAGTATTGAATCTGGTGGTTTAGGTTTAATTAGAGTTATTGTTATGATTCTAACTTCATCTATGTCGATGTATTCGTTTATAATGAGCTTTATTAAAGCGCGCAGATCGTAATAATCCTCTTTTTTATGCGATTTATTGTTTTTGTCTCATGTGTCATTGTCGTTTTCTATTCATGCGGAAACAATCCAGAGAAAAAAAACAACATACAATCGAACAATATGGTTATGGCTGAAGTTGCACGTGTTTACGGATTTAAATGTGCAATTTGTCATGGTAAAGATGGAAGATCAGTCATTAAGAATGCACCAAATCTAACAGAATCAACCATGTCTCACGCAGAAAGAGTAGCGATTATCAAGTACGGCAAAAACACAATGCCACCACAAAAGGATGTCCTAGATAGCAAGACAATCGAAGGCATTGCTACTTACATAGAATCATTTAGGGAGTAGTTATGAGGAAGCGCAGGAAAAAATTAATAGATACTGCCGTAGAGAAGGAAACATGTGTTCTTGTAGGAGTTGCTACACAACACCAAAAAAGAGAACAACTCGAAGAATACCTAGAAGAACTCGCCTTTTTAGCAACAACAGCTGATGCTTTAACAAAGAAAGTTTTCATTCAGGGGCTTGATCGTCCAGATGTAAAAACATTTGTTGGGTCTGGTAAATTACAAGAGATCAAAGAATATGTCGAGGCTGAAGAAATCGATATGATAATCTTCGACGACGAGTTGAGTGGATCTAAAATTAGAAATATTGAAAAAGAGATTGAGAATGTGAAAATTCTCGATAGGCCAAACCTCATCCTCGACATTTTTGCTCAAAGAGCTAGAACTGCACACGCAAAAACACAGGTTGAACTAGCCCAATACCAATACCTACTCCCAAGGCTTACCAATATGTGGACCCACCTTCAGAAACAAAAAGGTGGTATAGGCATGAAAGGTCCTGGTGAGAAGGAAATTGAGACCGATCGAAGAATCATTCGCGATAGGATTGCACTCCTAAAAAAGGAATTATCAGCCATTGACAAACAAATGGCAACCCAAAGGAGTAACAGGGGCGCTCTAATAAGAGTTGCTCTAGTAGGCTATACGAACGCTGGGAAAAGTACCTTGATGACTGCATTATCCAAAAGCGATGTCTTTGCCGAAAACAAGCTTTTTGCTACACTCGACACAACAGTACGAAAAGTTGTGGTAGGCAATCTTCCATTTTTGTTGAGCGATACTGTTGGGTTTATCCGCAAGCTTCCTACCCAGCTTATTGAAAGCTTTAAATCGACTCTTGATGAAACAAGGGAAAGCGATTTCTTAATCCACGTCATCGATGTTAGTCATCCTCAATTTGAGGATCAGCTAAATGTCGTAGATAGGACTCTAAATGAAATAGGATCTGACGATAAGCCAACGCTATTGCTCTTTAACAAAATAGACCAAATCGAGGAAGAAGACGTACTCACTGGCCTACAAGAGAGATTTGAAAAGGACGGCCGCGACGTATTCTTCATGAGCGCACTCAACAAAGACGATGTGATGAGGTTGAGGGATGAACTTTATCTAAGAGTTAAAGAACTTCACGCTAAGCGCTATCCATACAATCAATTCTTATATTAGTCTCATGTCTAGCATTCGCCAAGAAAAAGTAGCCAACCTCATCAAGCAGGAATTGAGCATAATTTTTCAGCAAAACTCATCAATGAGGTATGATGGGATTTTCATCACAGTTACGTTGGTGAGGATGTCGCCTGATTTGGGCTTAGCAAAAGTCTTCCTAAGTTTTATGGCGGTTAAAGACACTGAGAAAGCTCTTCGAAAAGTAAAGAAAGAGGCGACTTGGACAAGGAAAACCCTGGCTGGAGTGATAGGGAAGCAAGTTAGGCGCATCCCTGAATTACAGTTCTACATTGACGACAGTTTAGATTACTTCGAAGCTGTAGAAGAAGCCCTGAAAAGTTAAAGTGTGAGATTACCTGTAAAACTTGCATTACGATACGTTTTTAAGCCTAGGTCTAGGAAACTAGTCCACATTATAAGTGCAATTTCGATGTTTGTCATAGCCCTCGTTACGGCAGCTATGATAATTGTTTTGAGTGCCTTTAATGGATTAGAAAAATTGGTTATAGATTTGTTTGGCACCCTTGATTCTGACCTTGCTATAGTTCCAGTTTCAGGAGAAGTTGTAGACGCAGATATCTCTGGAGTTCTAAGTACAAGCCCTCATGTAGCGCATTACTCTGCCATCATAGAGAGCGAGGCAATTATCTCTGCAAATGGAACATCAGAGATATGCTCTGTTTTAGGAGTAGATAGCAATTACAATAAGGTTTGTCCGATTGAAAAATCTCTAGTGGGAGGATCATGGAGAAGCGATTGCTCTATCCTTGGATATGGAATAAAAACTGCTTTGAGATTGCCTGCTGACACTCTTATGCAAGAGACAATAATATTTGGCGCACCAATAAGAGGCAAAAAACTAAGCAGGCACAAAGAATCAGCATTTAAAAAATTACCTTTAAGCGCATGTGGTGTGTTTTCAATAAATGCAGATTTAGATACGAGGTATGTCATAGTGCCTTTAGAATTTGCTGCTGAATTATTTGGTCGTGTTGGTCAAGTAAGCAGGTTTGAGATCAAACTAGCTGAAGGCTCAACAATTGAAGATTTAAAAGAATTACAAGTTGGAGGAGATGCGTACACTTTGCGAACTGTTGGAGAGAAGCATCGATTCATAACCCAAACCAACAGAGCAGAAAAGTGGGCCACCTTCGTAATACTTAGCTTCATTTTAATTGTAGCTGCATTCAACATCCTTGCCTCTCTAACTATGATGCTAATAGAGAAAAAAGAGGATCTCACAATTTTTAAAGCAATGGGTATGAAGAGTCGAGATATAGAAATGACATTTTCTGTTCAGGGGCTTGCAATAAATGTGTTTGGCGGATTTGTGGGAACAATGATTGGTATATCGCTTGTCTTATCTCAGGCCACATGGGGTATCATCACACTCGAAGGGTCTGTTGTTCCTGCTTATCCGGTTTTATTAAAGATAGGTGACATAATAGGAATTCTGGCTGTAGTAATTGGAATAGGTGGGCTCGGCTCTGCCGCTATGGTGAGATTCCTAATTAGAAAAATTGTGGTCTGAAAACGTCTCTGAGATAAACTTTAATTTATCCC